>NZ_JBEYFC010000233.1:0-13298 GCF_040634175.1 Streptomyces sp. NPDC007162 | reverse complement strand
GGTGCCGCCGAGCCGCAGGCGCTGCTGCTCGGCGGTGAGGCCGGCGTCGGCAAGACCCGGCTGGTCGAGGAGTTCGCCGCGGTCGCCTGCCGCGAGGGTGCGGTCGTCGCGCTCGGCGGCTGCGTGGAGATCGGTGCCGACGGGCTGCCGTTCGCCCCCTTCTCCAGCGCGCTGCGCACCCTGCGGGCCGCCCTGCCCGACGAGTGGGCCGCGGCCGCCGCCGGCCAGGAGGAGGAACTGGCCCGGCTGCTGCCGGAACTCGGCGAGGCCACCACCAGCCGCCACGACGAACAGGGCACGGCCCGCCTCTTCGAACTCGCCGCCCGGCTGCTGGAACGGATCGCCGCCGACCGCACCGTGGTCCTCGTCCTTGAGGACCTGCACTGGTCCGACGCCTCCACCCGCCACCTCCTCGCCTACCTGCTGCGCACCCTGCGCGCCGGCCGGCTCGTCGTCCTCGCCACCTACCGCTCCGACGACATCCACCGCCGCCACCCGCTGCGTCCCCTGCTCGCCGAACTCGACCGAATGCGCACCGTCCACCGCCTCGAACTGGCCCGGTTCAACCGGGAGGAGGTCGGCCGTCAGATCGCCGGCATCCTGGCCACCGAACCCGACCCCGCCCAGGTCGACGAGATCTTCGACCGCTCCGACGGCAACGCCTTCTTCGTCGAGGAACTCGCCGTCGCCGGCGCCGAGAGCTGCTGCACCGGCCTCACCGACTCGCTGCGCGACCTGCTCCTGGTGCGCGTCGAGGCACTGCCGGAGAGCGCCCAGCGGGTCGCCAGGATCGTCGCCGAGGGCGGCTCCACCGTCGGGTACCGGCTGCTGGAGGCCGTCGCCCGGCTCGCCGAGGACGACCTCATCGAGGCGCTGCGGGCCGCCGTCGGCGCCAACATCCTCACCGCCACCCCGGCCGGCGACGGCTACCGCTTCCGGCACTCCCTGGTCCGCGAGGCCGTCGCCGACGACCTGCTGCCCGGCGAACGCTCGCGGATCAACCGGCGCTACGCCGAGGCACTGGAGGCCGACCCCACCCTGGTGCCGGCCGACGCGCGGGCGACCCGCCTCGCCAGCTACTGGTACCAGGCCCACGATCCCGCCAAGGCACTTCCCGCCGTCCTCGACGCCTCCGTCGTGGCCCGCCGCAGGCACGCCTACAGCGAGCAACTCAGGCTCCTGGAAAGGGCCATGGAGCTGTGGGACACCGCCCCCGAGGAGATCCGCGCCGCCCTGCGCCCCGTCGACTACACCGACGTCTACCCTCCCTGCGGCTGCGACCCGGCCACCGCCCCGCTGCGCTACCTCGACCTGATGGCGGAGGCAGCGGTCGCCGGCCGCTTCTGCGGCGAACGGGAACGCGCCCTGAAGATCACCAAGAAGGCACTGCGGATCCTGGAGGAGGAGGGTGACCCCCTGCGCGCCGCCTGGTTCTGGGTGCAGCGCTCCCGGCTGGTCCAGGCCCTGGCGCGGGGCGACGGCTGGCAGGAACTCGGCACCGCCCAGGACCTGGTGCGCGGCCTGCCGCCCTCGGAGGTGCACGCCGACGTGCTGGCCAACGTCGCCGCCTGGTCCATGCTCCACGAACCCGGCCCGGAGGCCTTCGCCGCGGCGGAACGGGCCGTGGAGTACGCCCGGATGGTGGGCGCCCGCGAGATCGAGCTCAACGCGCGCCTCACCCTCGGCGGCCTCATGGTCGACGCGGGCGACGTCGAGGCCGGACTGACGGAGATGGCCCGGGTCAAGGAGGCCGCGCTCCAGGAAGGCGTGGCGCACGTCGCGGGCCGCGCCTACGTGAACCTGCCGTCCGAACTGGAGGCGGTCGGCCGTTCCCGGGAAGCCGTGGTGCTGCTGCGCGAGGGCCTGGCCTTCACCCGCAGGTTCGGGCTGCTGGATGCGGAGGCCTGGATCTGGGACAACCTCTCCGACTCGCTGTACACGCTGGGGCAGTGGGAGGAGGCCGCCGAGGCCGCGGTGGGCGCCCTCGGCTCCGCGGCCGGCGCCAAGCCCCGGGGCTCCAGCGCCCTGCGTCTCGCCCATCTCGCCCTGGCCCGGGGCGACATCGCCGAGGCGGGCCGCCAGCTGTCCGTCGCCTGCGCCCACCTCGGCACCCATGACCCCATGCCCGAGCAGTGGCTGCCGGTGGCCCGCGTCACCATCGGCGTCGCCGCCGGGGAAGGGCGCCTCCACGACGCCCGCGCCGAACTGCACCGCGCCCTGGAAGCGGGCTTCCCGCCGGGCACCCAGCGCTACGGCTGGTCCGTGCTGCTGGCCGCCGCCACCGCCGAGGCCGACGCCCGTGCCCTGCCCGCGGCCGCCGAAGGCCGCGCCGAGGTCCTCGACCGGCTCACCGAAGCGGTGCGGAAGCTCGCCACCGGTGTGCCCGTCTGGCAGGCGTACGAGCGCTGGACCCGCGCCGAACTGCACCGCGCCCGCGGCACCGACACCGCCGCCCTCTGGTCCGACGTGGTCACCGACTTCGAGACCCTGGACCGCCCCTACGACCTCGCCCGGGCCCGCCGCCGCCTCGCCCAGGCTCTGCTCGAGGAGGCCGCCGGTGACGACGAGCGCGAGCGGGCACGGGAACTGCTCCGCCTGGCCGGTGCGGTCGCCGAGCACCTGGGCGCCCGTCCGCTGGCGGAGGCCGTGGCCCTGCTCGCCCAGCGCGCCCGTCTCACCCTCACCGCCAGGACCCCCGGCCGGGCCCTCGACCCCGCCGAGAGCCTCGGTCTCACCAGCCGGGAGCGGGACGTACTGCGCCTGGTCTCGGCCGGCCGCACCAACCGTCAGATCGCCGGCGAGCTGTTCATATCCCCGAAGACCGCCAGCGTCCACGTCTCGAACATTCTGGGCAAGCTGGGCGTTGCAGGGAGGGGCGAGGCAGCGGCGGTGGCCCACAGACTGGGGTTGTTCCCCGCCGAGGCGCTCGACCCGACCAGGTAGGGGACCGGCACAGGAGGCACCGTGTTCAACATGTTCGACGAGCTCTTCGCACCCGGTCGCAAACACACCCACGACGAGCAGAAACGGCTGGAGCTCACCCGGGAGGACGTGGGGGACACGGATCCCGGACGCGGTCCGATAGACCTCGCGTCCGGCAAGGTCGTCATACGGCTTCCGCAGGAGGAGCCCGAGGAGGAGGCCGCCGCCGACTCCGCCGCCGACTCCGGCGACGACGAGGTGTGAGCGGTGCCGCCTACTTCACCTCCAGCTCGAGAATCCGGTCGTCGCCGGCCTTCGGCCTGCCCCGTCCGTCCGTGTTGCTGGTCACCAGCCACACCTTGTCGCCGCCCGCCGCCACCACCGTCCGCAGTCGGCCGTACTCGCCGGTGAGGAAGGCCTGCGGCGCGGCGGCCGCGGTCGTGCCCCTGAGCGGAACACGCCACAGCCGCTGCCCCTTCAGGCCCGCCATCCAGATGACCCCGTTCACGTAGGCGATCCCGCTGGGGGAGGCGTCGTCGGTGTGCCACTGGGCGATCGGGTTCACGTACTTCGGGTCGCCGGACCTGCCCTCCGCGTTGGGCCAGCCGTAGTCGCCGCCGGGCTTGATGGCGTTCAGCTCGTCCCAGGTGTCCTGGCCGAACTCCGAGGCGAACAGCCGCTGCTCGTCGTCCCAGGCCAGGCCCTGCACGTTGCGGTGGCCGTAGGTGTAGACGGGCGAGTTCGGGAACGGGTTGCCGGGGGCCGGATCGCCCTCCGGGGTCAGCCGCAGGATCTTCCCGCCCAGTGACCCCTTGTCCTGGGCGAGACCACGCTGCCCGCTCTCGCCGGTGCCGGCGTAGAGCATGCCGTCGGGACCGAAGGCGATCCGGCCGCCGTTGTGGATGAACCCCTTGGGGATGCCCTTGAAGACCGTGTCGGGCGCGCCCAGTTGCTCGTCGGCCGGTTTGTCGCCGTCCCACAGCATCCGCACGATCCGGTTGTCGGAGGCCGAGGTGAAGTACGCGTAGATCATGCGGTCCGAGGCGAAGCCGGGCGAGAGGGCGATACCGAGGAGCCCGCCCTCACCGGCGGCGGACACCCCGGAGACGACACCGAGCTCGGTGATCTTCCCGGTCTTCTCGTCGACCCTGCTGATCGTCCCGTCGTCCCGGTCGGAGACCAGCAGTCCGCCCCCGTCCGGCAGCGGCGCGAGCCCCCAGGGCGACTTCAGCCCCTCGGCCACCGTGCGCACCACCTTGACCGACCCCTTGGCGGGCGCGACGGCCTCGGCGGACGCGGAGGCGGACGCCCCGGCCGACGCACTTTCGGCCCAGGGCGGCGTGGGCGCCCCGCCACCCCCGCCCCCGGAGGAACACCCGCCGACGAGCAGCACCCCGGCCGCGGCCAACACAGCGGTCACACCTCGACGTTGCACGATCACGGTCCTTCCGGCAGCTCTCTGCCCGACGTTAGTGCAGAGCGCGCCCCAAAGGGGCGCGGGACCGTGTCGATGTGCGGCTCCGCCGCGTGGGCGCGACCAGCCAAGGTCACTCAGTCCCACGACCCCTGCGCCGCAGGCAGCCGCCCCAGCTCGGCAAGATCCCCCGCACTCAGCCGCACACCCACGGCCCCGGCGTTCTCGGCCACCCACCGTCCCCGCTTGGTCCCCGGCACCGGCACCACATGCGCCCCCTGCGCCAGCACCCACGCCAGCGCCACCTGAGCGGCGGTGACCTCACCCCCGTACCGCCCCGCGACCCTCCGCAGCCCCGCGACGATCGGCTGGTTCGCCGCCATCATCTCCGCCGTGAACCGGGGATGCCGGGCCCGCAGGTCATCCGGCTCGAACCCCTCACCCGGCCTGAGCGTCCCCGTGAGGAAACCGTTGCCCAGCGGCATCGCGGCGAGGAAGCCGACGCCCCGCGCCGCGCACCATGGCAGCAACGCCTCCAGCGCCTCCGGTGACCACACCGACAGTTCCGCCTGCACCGCGGTCACCGGAAACACCTGCTGCACTCGCCGAAGCTGCCGCAACGTGGCGTCGTGCATCCGCGCCCCCGACCTGCGCCCCCCGCGCGCCCCCACGGCGCACAGCCCCAGCGCGCGCACCTTCCCCGCCTGCACCAGTTCCGCCATCGCGCCCCAGGTCTCCTCGACGGGAACCTCGGGATCGGCGCGGTGCAACTGGTAGAGGTCTATGACGTCCGTCTGGAGCCGGCGCAGCGACGCGTCACAGGCCCGCTTCACATACCCGGGCCGGCCGTTCGCCACGATGTGCTGGTCGCCCACCAGCAGCCCCACCTTCGTCGACACGAAGGCATCGGCCCGCCGCTCCCTGAGCACCCGGCCCAGCAGCAGCTCGTTGGTGAACGGCCCGTACATGTCCGCGGTGTCCAGCAGGGACACGCCCAGGTCCAGCGCCCGGTGCACCGCTCTCACCGACTCGTCGCCCCGCTGTCGCGAACCGTTGTACGCCCAGCTCATCGGCATGCACCCGAGTCCGACGGCCCCCACCGCGAGCGCCCCCGCGCCGATCGTCCTGCGCTCCACCAGCCCGTGAACCTCCTTCGTGGACCCCCAACCTAACCTCTGCACGATCACGCGCCTGACGTAGGGCCTGCCCGGCCGGACCCGCCGGACAGGCCCTAGCCTCCTGACCATGACCCAAGACGCATGGCTGCCCATCCCGCCGGACGAGTTCACCGAGCTGCCCGAAGGGCTCGACTATCTGTTCTGGGACGGTGGCCAGGAGTTCCCCGGTGACCCCGCCGACTGCGCCGTCTACGTCGTCCCCTACATGAAGCGGCAGCCCGTGAAGGTGCGGCCGCTGGCGGGGATGCGCAACGTCCGGCTCATCCAGACCCTCACCGCCGGCGTCGACGACATGATCGCGGCCAAGGACCTCATCGTCCCCGGCGTCCAGCTGTGCAACGCGCGCGGCGTGCACGAGGCGAGCACCGCCGAACTGGCGCTCGCCCTGACGCTGTCGTCACTGCGCGGCATCCCGGGATTCGTCCGGGCCCAGCAGCAGGAGCACTGGCAGAGCGGCTTCCACCCCGCCCTCGCCGACCGCAACGTCCTCATCGTCGGCTACGGCGCCATCGGCGAGGCCGTCGAGGACCGGCTCGTGCCCTTCGAGGTTGCGCGGGTGGCGCGCGTTGCGCGCTCCGGGCGCGCTTCGGCGCGCGGTCCCGTGCATCCGCTCACCGAACTGCCGAATCTGCTTCCGGAAGCCGATGTCGTCATCCTTTCCACGCCCCTCACGGACACCACACGCGGCCTCGTCGACGCCGAGTTCCTCGCCCGGATGAAGGACGGCGCACTGCTGGTGAACGTCGCACGCGGGCCCGTCGTGGACACCAAGGCGCTGCTCGCCGAACTGGAGAGCGGCCGTATCACCGCGGCCCTGGACGTCACCGACCCCGAACCGCTGCCGGCCGGCCACCCCCTGTGGCAGGCGCCGGGCGTCCTGATCAGCCCTCATGTCGGCGGCCCCACCTCGGCTTTCCTGCCGCGCGCCACACGCCTCGTCACCGATCAGTTGAACCGCTTCGTGAACCGGGAGCCGCTGCGCAACGTGATCCTTACGACGGGATCCGCCGCCGACTGACCCTCGCGGCAACGCCCCCGCAATCCGCTTCCGGTACGGTCCGCAACCTTCCGGGCGCGGTGCGTGCGGGCATAGTCGCTGGTCGTCACGGAGCGTAGAGAAGCTATGTCCCTGAGTGACGAGACTGGTGTATCGTCCCGACAGGGGCTGCGCCGTGAGCCGTTCGGCGCCGGGGACGGACATTTCAGATTTGTGAGGGGGGCGACGGGCGATGCACGGCCTATGGACGAACGATCCGACGCGGCGGAGCCGCCGGCGGCGACCCTGGCGCACAGCTGCGCGCCGACGCGGCCACCACACCAGCCATCACCAGCACGGGCACCGCGGACGGCACCCCCACCCAGCGCACCGGAGCCCGAGGCACCCGGGAGCGGCGCGGGCCGGGAGGGTCCGGTGACAGCGCCGACGCCTGTGAGGACCACCCTCCCCGGAGCGCTGCGGGCACAGCCTCCGGCCGGGAAGCCGCATCCCCGCCCGCCGGCCACCGGCGGCCGGACCGGCATGGTCCGCCAACTCGTCCTGGCCCTGATCTGCGCGGGATACGCCGTCGGTTCCGCGTTCGACTGGGGCTCGAACCAGATCGCCCTGTTCATGGGCGACTTCGGTCTGACCGCGGCCGCCGGCACCGCCGCCGTGTCGTGCTTCGTCTACGCCCGCTCCCCGCGGGTCCGCTTTCGATCTGCCTGGCTGCTGTTCGCCCTCTCCTCGGCGATGGCGGCCCTGGGCAACGCGGTCTGGGGATGGTACGAGGTCGTGCTCCAGCGGCCGGTGCCCAGCCCCAGCTACGCCGACCTGTTCTTCCTGTGCTTCGCGCCGCCCGCCATCGTCGGCCTGCTGGTGCTGGCCAAGCGGCCGGTGACCAAGGCCGGCTGGATCTGCCTGGGCCTCGACGCCTGGCTGATCGGCGGCTCGCTGCTCACCCTGTCCTGGAGCCTCGCGCTCGCCCAGGCCGCCCGGTTCGACGGGCCCAGCGTCGCGCACACCGCGCTCTCGCTGGCGTACCCGCTGCTGGACATCGCCCTGGTCAGCATGGTGCTCGCGCTGCACTTCCGGCGTTCGCCCGGCAACCGCACCGCGGTGAACACCGCGATCGGCGCGCTCGCGCTCACCGTGATGTGCGACGCCCTGTTCACCTCACCGCTGCTGCACAGCAGTTACCGCTCGGGTCAGCTGCTGGACGCGGGCTGGTTCGCCGGTTCACTGCTGCTGGCGTACGCCCCCTGGGCCGCGCCCCGGCCCCAGGGCGCCCAGGAGCCCGACGGGCACACCCGTGTCGTCCACGAGCACGTGCCCGGCGGCCGGGCCCCGGCGCCCAGGCAGCCGTCCGCGCCCATCCCCGGAGGGGATCACAGCCGGTACCCGGCCGGCCGGCCGATCACCGGCTCCCTGGCCGCGCTCACCCCGTACCTGGCCGCCGGCGTGTGCACCCTGGGCATCCTCTACAACGTCCTCGACGGCCGCAGCCCGGACCACGTGGTCCTGATCACCGCCGGCTGCGTGGTCCTCGCGCTCGTCGTGCGCCAGGGCATCATGCTGCTCGACAACATCACCCTCACCCAGGAACTGGCGCAGCAGGAGAACCACTTCCGCTCCCTGGTCCAGGGCTCCAGCGACGTCATCATGATCGCCGCACCCAACGGCATCCTCCGGTACGTCTCCCCGGCGGCCGCCGGTGTCTACGGGCGGACCGCCGAGGACCTGGTGGGCTCGGAACTGGCCAGCCTCATCCACCCGGAGGACCTCGGCTGCGTGGTGCACGAGGTGCGCCGCTTCCTCGCCGCCAGGCCCCAGGAGGAGCCGACCACCCGGATCGAGTGCCGCTTCCGGTCCGGCGAGGGCGGCTGGCTCAATGTCGAGTCCACCGTCAACCGGCACCACGGCGGCCTCATCTTCAACAGCCGGGACGTCACCGAGAGAGTGCGGCTGCAGGCGCAGCTCCAGCACAACGCGGAGCACGACCCGCTCACCGACCTGCCCAACCGCGCCCTGTTCACCCGGCGCGTGCAGCAGGCGCTGTCCGGCCGCCGCTCCTCGGACCGGGGCCCCGCACTGCGGAACACGGCGGTGCTCTTCATCGATCTGGACGGGTTCAAGGCCGTCAACGACACGATCGGGCACCAGGCCGGGGACGAACTGCTCGTCCAGGCCGCGCGCAGACTCCAGGACGCGGTCCGCCAGGGCGACACCGCCTCCCGGCTGGGCGGCGACGAGTTCGCGGCGCTGATCGTCGGGGACGGCACCCGTGACCGCAGTGCCCGGGAGCGGCACATCCTGGAGCTCGCCGACCGCCTCAGGGTGACCCTCTCCCAGCCGTACCTGATTGACGGCAACGATGTCCGTGTCAACGCGTCCATCGGCGTCGCCTTCGCCGAACCGGGCCTCGGCGCGGGCGAGTTGCTGCGCAACGCCGACCTGGCGATGTACCGCGCCAAGTCGGCCGGGAAGGGCCGCGTCGAGCTGTACAAGCCGCAGATGCAGCAGGACGTCGTACGCAAGGCGGAACTGGCCACCCGGCTGCGGGCCGCGCTGCACGACGGCGAGTTCGCGCTGCTGCACCAGCCCGTGGTGTGCCTGGAGAACGGCCGGATCGAATCGGTCTCCGCGCAGGCGCGCTGGCGCTCCTCGCAGGGAGTGCTGTTCACGCCGGCCGAGTTCCTGCGGGTGGCCGAGGACAGCGACAAGACCGCCGAGCTGGACCGGTGGATCTTCCAGGAGGCGGTCGAGCAGGCCGCCGAGCGGGCCGCGGGCGGGCTGGTGGTGCCGGTCGCCGTGCGCCTGAGCGCCCGGCGGCTGCTGGACCGGTCCTCGCCGCTCGGCTCCGTGGAGGCCCTCCTCACCCGGCACGGGCTGCCCTCCGGGGCACTGGTCCTGGAGCTGTCCGACACCGACCCCAGGATCCCGCTGGACGAGCTGGAGCGCCGGCTCACCGCGCTCAGCAGGCTCGGCGTCCGGATCGCGTTGGACGGCTTCGGCAGCGGCTACGCGGCGATCACGGCGCTCAGGAAGCTCCCCGTCGACGTACTCAAACTGGACCGCGGTCTGGTCGAGGGCGTCGTCGAGTCGCCCCGGCTGCACAAGATCACCAGCGGACTGCTGCGGATCGCCTGCGACCTGGGCCTCCAGTCCGTGGCCGAGGGCGTGGACCTGCCCGAACAGGTCACCGCCCTGCGCGCGATGGGGTGCACCCACGGCATGGGCATGGCCTTCTCCGGCCCGGTGGACGAGTACCGGCTGCGCCGGGCGCTCGGCTCCGGCCACTACCCGGTCCCGCACGCGCCGGCCGAGCCGGTCTTCGCAGGGGGTGGCGCGGGGGTGTACACCAGTGGTGTCCCCGCGGTGCTCGGAGGCGGAAGTGCCCTTCGCTCACATAATGAGACTCCCGTCCCACCCACTTGACACGTGGTGCGCGTCAGAGGGAGGGTCAGTCCCATGCGCACCCGAATTCTCGTACTTGGACAGCGCGTCGGCTGAGCTGGGACCCACCGGAGACGGCTCCGGAAACCCCAGCGACCACACCGGCGCGCTCCCCTCGCTTGCCTTTTGGCACGAGGGGTTTTTTGTTGCACCAGCACCACTCGTACAGCATGCGTACGGCAGCAGAATTCCGTACGAACCTCGCAAAAACCCTCAGCATCGAGAAGAGAATGCCGATGACCGAGCAGGCCACCGGGGCCCACCATCCGCAGCCGCGGCCCCGTTCCGGAGGACAGCAGTCCGCCCCCGTCGAGCACGTCACGGGTGCGAAGTCCCTCATCCGCTCCCTCGAGGAGGTCGGCGCTGACACGGTATTCGGCATCCCCGGTGGCGCGATCCTGCCCGCCTACGACCCGCTGATGGACTCCACCCGGGTGCGCCACGTCCTGTGCCGGCACGAGCAGGGCGCCGGTCACGCGGCCACCGGCTACGCGCAGGCCACCGGCAAGGTCGGCGTCTGCATGGCGACCAGCGGCCCGGGTGCCACCAACCTGGTGACGCCGATCGCGGACGCGCACATGGACTCGGTGCCGCTCGTGGCGATCACCGGCCAGGTCGCGTCCTCCTCGATCGGTACGGACGCCTTCCAGGAGGCGGACATCGTCGGCATCACCATGCCGATCACCAAGCACAACTTCCTGGTCACCAAGGCCGAGGACATCCCGCGGACCATCGCCCAGGCGTTCCACATCGCCTCGACCGGCCGTCCCGGCCCGGTCCTGGTCGACATCGCCAAGGACGCCCTCCAGGCGAAGACCACCTTCTCCTGGCCGCCGGTGATGGACCTGCCCGGCTACCGCCCGGTGACCAAGCCGCACGCCAAGCAGATCCGCGAGGCCGCCAAGCTGATCACGTCCGCGAAGCGGCCCGTCCTCTACGTCGGCGGCGGCGTCATCAAGTCGCGGGCCACCGCCGAGCTGAAGGTCCTCGCCGAACTCACCGGAGCGCCCGTCACCACCACCCTGATGGCGCTCGGCGCGTTCCCCGACAGCCACCCGCTGCACGTGGGAATGCCGGGCATGCACGGTGCGGTCACCGCCGTCACCGCGCTGCAGAAGGCCGACCTGATCGTCGCCCTCGGAGCCCGTTTCGACGACCGTGTCACCGGCAAGCTGGACAGCTTCGCCCCGTACGCGAAGATCGTCCACGCCGACATCGACCCCGCGGAGATCGGCAAGAACCGCGCCGCCGACGTGCCGATCGTCGGGGACGCCCGCGAGGTCATCGCCGACCTGATCCAGGCCGTGCAGAAGGAGCACAGCGAGGGCCACCAGGGCGACTACAGCGCCTGGTGGAAGGACCTCTCCCGGTGGCGCGACACCTACCCGCTCGGCTACGACCAGCCGGACAACGGCTCGCTCTCCCCGCAGCAGGTCATCGAGCGGATCGGGCAGCTCGCCCCGGAGGGCACGATCTTCGCGGCGGGCGTCGGCCAGCACCAGATGTGGGCCGCGCACTTCATCCAGTACGAGAAGCCCGCCACCTGGCTGAACTCCGGCGGCGCCGGAACCATGGGCTACGCGGTCCCGGCCGCCATGGGCGCCAAGGCCGGCGCGCCCGGCAACACCGTCTGGGCGGTCGACGGCGACGGCTGCTTCCAGATGACCAACCAGGAGCTCACCACCTGCGCCCTGAACAACATCCCGATCAAGGTCGCCATCATCAACAACGGCGCCCTCGGGATGGTCCGCCAGTGGCAGACCCTCTTCTACAACCAGCGGTACTCCAACACGGTGCTGCACTCCGGGCCGGACGACGTCAACCCGGACGCGCGCGGCACCCGCGTCCCCGACTTCGTCAAGCTGTCGGAGGCCATGGGCTGCCACGCCATCCGCTGCGAGTCCCCGGACGACCTCGACAAGGTCATCGAAGAGGCGAACTCCATCAACGACCGCCCCGTCGTCGTCGACTTCATCGTCCACGAGGACGCCATGGTGTGGCCGATGGTCGCCGCCGGCACCTCCAACGACGAGATCCTGGCCGCCCGGGACGTCCGCCCCGACTTCGGCGACAACGAAGACGACTGAGCGAGAGAGACGCAGAAAACATGTCCAAGCACACGCTCTCCGTCCTGGTGGAGAACAAGCCGGGCATCCTGGCCCGGATCGCGGCCCTCTTCTCCCGCCGCGGCTTCAACATCGACTCGCTCGCCGTCGGAGTCACCGAGCACGCCGACATCTCCCGCATCACGATCGTGGTGAGCGTCGAGGCCCTGCCGCTCGAACAGGTCACCAAGCAGCTCAACAAGCTCGTCGAGGTGCTGAAGATCGTCGAACTGGAGCCGGGTTCGGCCGTTCAGCGGGAACTCGTTCTGGTGAAGGTGCGCGCCGACAACGAGACGCGCTCCCAGATCGTGGAGATCGTCCAGCTGTTCCGCGCCAAGACCGTCGACGTCTCCCCGGAGGCCGTCACCGTCGAGGCCACCGGAAGCAGCGAGAAGCTGACCGCCATGCTCAAGATGCTGGAGCCGTTCGGCATCAAGGAACTGGTCCAGTCCGGCACCATCGCGATCGGCCGCGGCGCCCGCTCGATCACGGACCGCTCCCTGCGCGCCCTCGACCGTTCTGCGTAAGGCTTGAGTCAGCCTTTGTACGGGCGGCCGACGGCCGTCGGCCGCCCGTATGCCGAGACCCCGAGACTTCCCTTCCACCCGCCGTCATACGGTGGGACGCAACATCTGCACACCAAGGAGAGAACCCAAAGTGGCCGAGCTGTTCTACGACGCTGACGCCGACCTGTCCATCATCCAGGGCCGCAAGGTCGCGGTCATCGGCTACGGCAGCCAGGGCCACGCCCACGCGCTGTCGCTGCGCGACTCCGGTGTCGACGTCCGTGTCGGTCTGCACGAGGGCTCCCAGTCCAAGGCGAAGGCCGAGGAGCAGGGCCTGCGCGTCGTGACCCCGTCCGAGGCCGCCGCCGAGGCCGACGTCATCATGATCCTGGTCCCGGACCCGATCCAGGCCAAGGTCTACGAGGAGTCCATCGCTCCCCACCTGAACGACGGCGACGCCCTGTTCTTCGGCCACGGCCTGAACATCCGCTTCGGCTTCATCAAGCCCCCGGCCGGCGTCGACGTCTGCATGGTCGCCCCGAAGGGCCCGGGCCACCTGGTGCGCCGCCAGTACGAGGAGGGCCGCGGCGTCCCCTGCATCGTGGCCGTCGAGCAGGACGCCACCGGCAACGGCTTCGAGCTGGCCCTGTCGTACGCCAAGGGCATCGGCGGTACCCGCGCCGGCGTCATCAAGACGACCTTCACCGAGGAGACCGAGACCGACCTGTTCGGTGAGCAGGC
>NZ_JBEYFC010000232.1:0-13364 GCF_040634175.1 Streptomyces sp. NPDC007162 | reverse complement strand
GCTTCCCTCGCGGGATGCGGGCCTCGGTTTCTTGCGGTCCTGACGGGATTTGAACCCGCGGCCTCCACCTTGACAGGGTGGCGAGCACTCCAAACTGCTCCACAGGACCAGGTTTCGCGGCACTTTGTCTGCGCTGTGCTGCGAGAAGGACTGTACAGGAGTGGGAGGGCGCTGGTCGAACTCACCGTGCGTGAGCGGTCTGTTACGGAGCCGCCGTGTCGATCGCCTTCACGATCCGCTTGTCGGAGATCGGGTACGCCGTGCCCAGCGCGTGCGCGAAGTAGCTGACCCGGAGCTCCTCCAGCATCCAGCGGATGTCCAGGACCTGCTGCGGCACCGGCCGCCCGCGCGGGAGCTGCTCCAGGAGCCAGGCGTACTCGTCCTGCATCTCGTGGACCTTCTCCATGCGGGTGGTGTCCCGCTGGACGTTCGTCGGCATCTGCTGGAGACGGCGGTCTGCCGCGACCAGATAGCGCATCAGGTCGGGCAGGCGTCGTATCCCGGCCCACGTCACGAAACCCGGCTTCACCAGGGCGTCCAGCTGCTTGCGGACGTCCGTGAGGTTCGCGAGCAGCGCGGGGCTCCGGACGCCCTTCAGACGCCGCTCACAGGCCTGCCAGGCGGCGAGCACCTGCTGCACCTGGCCGACGGTCCGGACCGTCGTGTCGACGATCTCGGCGCGCACCTTGTCGTACAGCTTCCGGTACGACTCCTCGTCCCACACCGGTCCGCCGAAGTCGGCGATCAGCTTGTCGGCCGCCGCCATCGCGCAGTCGTCGAACAGGGCCTGGATCGTGCCGTGCGGGTTGGCGGACAGCGCGAGCTTCTGCGCGTTCGTCAGCTTCTCCGAGGCGAACTTGGCGGGGTTCACCGGGATGTTGCGGAGGATGAGCCGGCGCGTGCCCTTCCACATCGCCTCGGCCTGCTCCTCCTCGGTGTCGAAGAGGCGTACGGAGACCGTGTCGCCGTCGTCCACGAGGGCCGGGTACGCCTTCACCGGCTGTCCGGCCCGACGCGTCTCGAAGACACGGGTGAGCGAGCCGATCGTCCAGTCGGTGAGCCCCTTGCGTTCCAGGGACTCGCCGCCCGCACGGGACGCGGTGGCGGCCGCCGCCTGCGAGAGGGCCTGGCGTGCCCTGGGCTTCAGCCGGAGCCGCAGCGTCTCCAGGTCCTTGTCCTCGGCCAGCTTCCGGCGCCGTTCGTCGATGATCCGGAACGTGATCTTCAGGTGGTCCGGGACCTTCGCCCAGTCGAAGTCCTCGGCCTCGAAGGGGACGCCGACCATCCGCTTGAGCTCGCGGGCCATGGTCACGGTGAGGGGTTCCTGCAGCGGGACCGCCGCGTCCAGGAAGCGTTTCGCGAAGTTCGGCGCGGGCACGTAGTTGCGGCGGATCGGCTTGGGGAGGGTGCGGATCAGTTCCGTGACCACCTCTTCCCTGAGGCCGGGGATCTGCCAGTCGAACCCCTCGTCCGTGACCTGGTTGAGCACCTGGAGCGGGATGTGGACCGTCACACCGTCCGCGTCCGCACCCGGCTCGAACTGGTACGTCACCCGGAACGTGAGCTGCCCCTGCCGCCAGGAGTCCGGATAGTCGGCCTTGGTGACCGCCTCCGCCGACTCCCGGATCAGCATCTCCCGCTCGAAGTCCAGGTACTCCGGCTGCTCGTGCCGCTTGTGCTTCCACCAGGAGTCGAAGTGCGCGCCGGAGACGACGTGTTCGGGCACCCGCTGGTCGTAGAAGTCGAAGAGCGTGTCGTCGTCGACGACGATGTCCCGGCGCCGGGCGCGGTGTTCGAGTTCCTCGACCTCGCTCAGCAGCCTGCGGTTGTCGGAGAAGAACTTGTGGTGGGTGCGCCAGTCGCCCTCCACCAGAGCGTTGCGAATGAAAAGTTCACGGCTGATCTCCGGGTCGATCCGGCCGTAGTTGACCTTCCGGTCGGCGACGATCGGCACGCCGTACAGCGTCACCTTCTCGAACGCCATCACGGCCGCCTGGTCCTTCTCCCAGTGCGGTTCGCTGTACGTCCGCTTCAGGAGGTGCCCGGCGAGCGGCTCGACCCACTCCGGCTCGATCTTCGCGTTGACCCGTGCCCAGAGCCGCGAGGTCTCCACCAGCTCGGCCGACATCACGAACCGGGGGGTCTTCTTGAACAGCGCCGAGCCGGGGAAGATCGCGAACTTCGCGTTCCGTGCGCCCAGGTACTCGTTCTTCGCGCCGTCCTTCACGTCCTTCATGCCGATGTGGGACAGCAGCCCGGCGAGCAGGGAGACGTGCACGCGGTCGCCGGGGGCGTCCTCCTCGTTGAGGTGGATGCCCATCTGCTTGGCGACCGTGCGCAGCTGGGTGTAGATGTCCTGCCATTCGCGGATGCGCAGGAAGTTGAGGTACTCCTGCTTGCACATCCGCCGGAAGGAGCTGGAACCGCGCTCCTTCTGCTGCTCCCTGATGTACTTCCACAGGTTGAGGAAGGCGAGGAAGTCGCTGGTCTCGTCCCGGAAGCGGGCATGCTGCTGGTCGGCCTGGGTCTGCTTGTCGGCCGGGCGCTCGCGCGGGTCCTGGATGGAGAGCGCGGCGGCGATGACCATGACCTCGCGGACACAGCCGTTCTTGTCGGCCTCCAGGACCATGCGGGCGAGCCGCGGGTCGACCGGCAGCTGGGCCAGCTTGCGGCCGCTGTCGGTGAGCCGCTTGCGGACGTCCTTCTCGTCCGGGTTCAGCGCGCCCAGCTCCTGGAGCAGCTGCACGCCGTCGCGGATGTTGCGGTGGTCCGGCGGGTCGATGAAGGGGAACTTCTCGATGTCGCCGAGGCCGGCCGCGGTCATCTGGAGGATGACGGAGGCGAGGTTCGTGCGCAGGATCTCGGCGTCGGTGAACTCCGGCCGGGCGAGGAAGTCCTCCTCGTCGTACAGCCGGATGCAGATGCCGTCGGACGTACGGCCGCAGCGGCCCTTGCGCTGGTTGGCGCTGGCCTGGCTGACCGGCTCGATGGGCAGCCGCTGCACCTTGGTGCGGTGGCTGTAGCGGCTGATCCGGGCGAAGCCGGGGTCGATGACGTACTTGATGCCGGGGACGGTGAGCGAGGTCTCGGCCACGTTGGTGGCCAGCACGATCCGGCGGCCGGTGTGCGGCTGGAAGACCCGGTGCTGCTCGGCGTGCGAGAGCCGGGCGTAGAGCGGGAGGACCTCGGTGAACCGGTAGTTCTTCCTGGTGAGCGCGTCGGCGGTGTCCCGGATCTCCCGCTCGCCCGAGAGGAAGACGAGGATGTCGCCCTGCCCCTCGCCCTGGAGCTCCTCCACGGCGTCGCAGATGGCGGTGATCTGGTCCCGGTCGGCGTCCTCGGACTCGTCCTCGAGGAGTGGCCGGTAGCGCACCTCCACGGGGTACGTCCGCCCGCTCACCTCGACGATCGGGGCGTCGCCGAAGTGCCGGGAGAAGCGCTCGGGGTCGATGGTGGCGGAGGTGATGACCACCTTCAGGTCCGGGCGCTTCGGCAGCAGCTGGGCCAGGTAGCCCAGCAGGAAGTCGATGTTGAGGGACCGCTCGTGGGCCTCGTCGATGATGATCGTGTCGTAGGCGCGCAGCTCGCGGTCGGTCTGGATCTCGGCGAGCAGGATGCCGTCCGTCATCAGCTTGATGAAGGTGGCGTCCGGGTTCACCTGGTCGGTGAAGCGGACCTTCCAGCCGACGGCCTCCCCGAGGGGCGTGCGCAGTTCCTCGGCGACGCGCTCGGCGACGGTACGGGCGGCGATCCGGCGGGGCTGGGTGTGCCCGATCATGCCGCGCACCCCCCGTCCCAGCTCCAGACAGATCTTCGGGATCTGGGTGGTCTTGCCGGAGCCGGTCTCACCGGCCACGATCACGACCTGGTGGTCGCGGATCGCGGCGGCGATCTCGTCCTTCTTCTGGCTGACGGGCAGCTGCTCGGGATACGACACGGCGGGCACGACGGTGCGCCGGCCGGCCATCCGTTCCTCGGCCCTGGCCACCTCTGCCTCGATCTCGGCGAGGACGGCGGCGCGGGCCTCCGGCTTACGGATCTTGCGCGCGCCTTCCAGCCTGCGCCCGAGCCGGTGCGCGTCGCGCAGCGAGAGCTCGGTCAGGCGAGGGGCGAGGGCGCCGAGGGCGGGAGCGGGGTGCGTAGACATACGCGGTCCAGGATCTCACCTCGGGGAAATCCATGGCGAACGCTTTTGCCTCCGGCGGTTCGGCCGGGACACGGGGGTCACTGAGCGCGCTGCGCGGGCGGGGTGGGGGCGGCCGGGGCCGGGGTGGTGGGTGATGTGGTGGGGGCCGGGTGGGGGGTGGTGGCGTGGGTGGCGGCCGCGGCCGAGGAGACGATCGACTTCGCCGTGTTGGACACCGCCTTGATCCCCAGGTAGGCCGTGGTCATGCTGCTCACCGCGGTGAACGCGGCGGTGAGCACGCCGATGATCACCGAAGTGTCGCCGTCCAGCTGCCAGACCCCGAAGACCGCGACCGCGGCGATGGCGAGATTGCTGATGACGACGGCGAGCAGCCCGTAGCGCGCCCGGGTCCTCTCCAGCTCGACGTCCTGGCTGACTCTGTCCTGGTCCCCGCTCATCGTCCCCGCCCTCTTGTCCCTCAGGTCCCTGCTGGTCCTCTGGTCCGTTCCGACGACGCAGAAAGTAGCGTCGCGCGCCCGTGCCGCCAAGCGGTCAGCCCGCCGGGACCGCTTCGTAGGCTCCGAGGAGGTCGGCGCTGACGTTCACCGGGCCGGCACCGGCGTTGTAGAGGTCGATCTCGCCGTCGGTGCCGACCTTGACCAGCGCGCCGCCGGTCGCGCTGTGCCCCTTCGTGAAGTTCAGCGAGCAGACGCCGGGGCGTGCGCCGCCGTCGGCGTAGGCGACGAGGTAGCCGCTGCCGGACGGGGCGGGCACGGTGAGATTCAGGTCGGCGGCGGTGACCCCGCTCGCCGGTACCCCGTGGGCGCCGGTGACCTTGAGCTTGACGGTGGCGTGGGCGGCGATCCTGAGGGCCGTGCGGGTGGGGGTGGCGGGCAGGAACTCGGAGCCGTTCGCCGTGCTGCCGTACCAGCCGACGAGGTCCGCGACGAGGTGCGCCGACGCCCTGCTCTCGTTGTGCAGGACGACCTTGCCGTCGTGCACGGGGATCACGACCTGGGCGGTGGCGGTCTGCCCGGTGGTCCAGTGGGGGCCGCTCACGGCGGAGTCGCCGGTGCCGTGCGTGGCGACGGTGAGGTCGCCGGACGCCTTGGTGGTGGTGGCCGTGACGCCGAGGACCACCGCGTCCGCCCCCGCCGGGACACCGTGGGTGCCGCCGACCGTCAGCGTGACCGAGTGGCCGCCGGCGACCGGGCTGTGCACGCCGCCGGTGCCGGTGCGGGTGTCGAGCAGGCGGACCGGAGCGGCCGGGTGGTAGGCGTCGGCGTACTGGGCGTGCGACTGGAGGCCGACCGTGGCGACGTCGACCGTCACCGCGCCGGTGCTCGCGTTGTAGAGGTCGACCGAGCCGGTCGGGGTGACCCGCACCGTCGTCTCGGCGGTGGCCGTACGGCCCGGTTCGAAGCTGATGCCGGCGGTGTTCGGGCGGGTGGTGCCGTGGGCGTACAGGGTGAGCGCGCCGCTCGCCTTCGCGTTGCCGGTGACGAGCTGGAGCTGTACCGCGTCCACGCCGTTCGAGTCGGCCCGCAGGGTGGCCGCCGAGAGCTTGAGGACGCCGTGCGCGGCGATCGTCTTCTCGGTGTCGTACGCCGGGGACACGGCGACGAAGGCGTCCGCGGCGTGGAAGACGGTGGTGGCGGTGGTGGTGCGGCCGAGCAGGTCGGTCTGGGTGAGGGTGGCGCTGTAGGTGCCGGGGGCCGGGTACTGGTGCGTCGTCTCCGTGGCGTCGACGGCCAGGTTGTCCTGGGTGCCGTCCCCGTACTGGAGGGTCCGGTAGGCGACCTCCCACGCGTCGGCGGGTGCCGGCACCGCGAACCGTGCGGAGCCCGCGTCGACCTGCCCGTTCGCGGTGTCCGGGGCGGCGGACAGGTCGGCGGCGGGGGGTGCGGCCGTACCCGCCGCCACCCCGGCGTAGGACTTCTGGGCGGTCGTCCCGTCGGGTTCGGTGAACGTGATGCGCGGGTGGTACAGCCCCGGCGCGCTGTAGGTGTGCGTGACCGGGGTGCCGGGGGTGCCGGTGGCCGGGTCGCTGCCGTCGCCGAAGTCGACCGAGTAGGTGAGGGCCGCGCCCCAGGAGCTGGTCGCGTCGGTCTTCAGGGAGATGCCGAGCGGTGCGAGCCCCTTGGGGGGCGTCGGGACGTCGTCGGACGCGATGGTGAGGGTGTCCTGTCGTTCCAGGGCGCCCCGGTCGGGGTGGGTGGTGCCGGTGCCGGTGTTGGCGACCAGGAGGTCGTCGACGCGTGGATGCCCCGTGAGGTCGGTGCTGAGTTCGCCGGGCGCGGTGGCGTCGGCCGAGTCGATCAGGGGCGAGTGCTCGGGCAGCGGCCCCGGGTAGGCCGTGACGCCGTCGATGTCATGCGTGCCCTGGCCGGTCCCCTCCCGGAACGCCGCGCTGGTGGTGTAGGCGGTGCCGGCCCAGGAGTACTCGGTGCGGGCCGGCCCGGAACCGGAAGAGGACCGGGCGGTCGCCGCCACGTTGTAGTCGGCGGTGACCTGGTTCGCGGAGTCCGCCGGCACCGCGTAGAGCGGAGCGGTCGGCGCCGGACAGCTCCCGGTCTGCATGGAGCCGTTGGTGATGGCCACGTTGTTCTCCACCACCCCGGAGCTCCCGCCGTCCAGCGAGATCCCGGTGGCGCAGGGGGCGAAGACGGTGTTGCTGGTGACATCCGTGTCGGCGGCCCCCGACACCACGATGCCGCCCTGCTGCCCGATGAAGATCAGGTTGCTCGTGACGGTGATCCGGGCCGCTCCCGGCTGCACCCGCACGCCGTACGCGGTGCTGGGGTTGAGCGTGTTCCGTGACAGGGTCACGTCCGAGGAGGTGCCGTCGACGCCGATCGCCGTCCCGGTGACGGGAACCGTCGGGGCCGTGTTCTCGACCGTCAGCTGGTCCAGGGTCACGTGGTCGGACCCGGTCACCGCCACCACGTCCGAGTGGTGCTCGTCGCGGAAGGTCAGCGACTCGACCCGTACGTCGTGCACGCCCTTCAGGGTCAGCGCCGGTGCGGAGGCGGGGGTGGCGAGCACCGTCTTCAGACGGCTGGAGAGGGGCGCTCCGCTGAACGTGATCGGCTTGTCGCTGGTCCCCGACCGGGTGAGGATCACTGTTTCCGGGTGCGGTGACATCGAGTAGTCCCCGAGGATCCGGACCGTGTCCCCGGGTTCGACCACGTCCGCGGCGGTCTGTACGGAACAGAACGGCCGACTCTCCGTCCCCGGCCCGCTGTCCGTGCACGTGAGGCTCTGGTTGTTGACGTACAGCGTCCGGTCCGGCCCCGGATCCGCCACCGCCGCCGCGGCACCCCAGCCACTCATCACCCCCGCCACGACGATCGCGGCGAGGGACGGTCCTACGGCGGGGCGGCGTCTGTGCACGGGGGTCTCCACGGAGCGTTCGCGGGTGTGGCACGCGTTGACATGCAGCCGTCATGCTCGCAGCGCGATCTCAAAGGAATGCCATGATCCGCCCCCGTCTTGCTCAAAACGATGTCGCCCGGCGGTGCGCATGAGAACAGCCCCTCCGGAATCCCGGAGGGGCTGTTTGTGGTGGCTGGGGCCGGGGTCGAACCGGCGACCTATCGCTTTTCAGGCGATCGCTCGTACCAACTGAGCTACCCAGCCACGAGGTTTCACGTGAAACCTCAGCGGTCCTGACGGGATTTGAACCCGCGGCCTCCACCTTGACAGGGTGGCGAGCACTCCAAACTGCTCCACAGGACCAAGCTGTTGTGTGCAACAGTGTCGCACACGATCTTGCGTGCCCCCAACGGGATTCGAACCCGTGCTACCGCCTTGAAAGGGCGGCGTCCTAGGCCGCTAGACGATGAGGGCTATCGGCCCGCCTGGGCGCTTCTCAGCGCGTCGGGGACGTGAGAAGCATATGGGATGGCGGGGAGTATCGCCAAAACGGTTTACGGCGACGAGGGCGACGGGGTGGCTCCGGCCGGCCCGCGGCGGAGCGCTGACCGGTCAGGTGGCCGGGAGATGGCGGCTGACCTCGGCCGTCGTCTGGCCGAGACCGCCCAGCCTGATCGCGTCCCAGGCCTGGAGGCGGTGGGTGTCCCGGTCGAAGTAGAGGATCGAGGCCTCGACGGGGTCCGGGTACTTGCCCTCCACGGCGCGCAGCCCGCTGCCGCCCGTGGAACCCTCCACCCGCAGCCGGGTGCCGTGCGGCAGCAGTTCCGTCTGCTCGTGGTGGATGTGCCCGGCCAGCACCAGGGGCACCTCGCCGTCCGTCATCCGGGCCGCCGTCGGCTCGTGCGCGATCGCCACGTCCACCGGGGTGCCGCCCGCCCGCTGCTCCCGCAGGGCCGTGGCCAGGCGGTCCCCGGCGCGTTCCTCGGCCGCGTCACCGCCGGGCACGGTCGAGCGGTCCGGGGTGAACTGGGGATCGCCGACACCGGCGAAGCGCAGGCCGCCGATCGTCTCGGCCCGGCCGTCGTCCAGGACGTGCACGTTCCGCATGCGGGACAGGTAGCGCTGGGTGACGCGCGAGTCGTGGTTCCCGCGGACCCAGACGTAGGGCACGCCGAGGTCCTTGATCGGGTCCAGGAAGCCGTTCTCGGCCGCCGTGCCGTGGTCCATGGTGTCGCCGGAGTCCACGATCACGTTCACCTTGTACTGCTCCACCAGCGACGCGATGATCTTCCAGCTCGCGGGGTTGAGGTGGATGTCGGAGACGTGCAGGACACGCAGGGTGGCCGGGTCGGGCGAGTAGGCGGGAAGCGTGGACGTGACGTCGTACAGCTTCGTCACGTTCGTCACCAGGCGGGCCAGCTCCTTCTGGTAGACGTCGAAGTCGGTGACGATGCTGCGCGCGTTGCCGACCAGGGCCGGGGCGGAGGAGAGCAGACCGGAGAACCTCGGTTCCAGGACCGACTCGGGGTTCCAGGTGGCGTACGCGGTCGCGCCGGACGTGGCCAGCAGGGCCAGGGCGAGGCCGCCGGCGGCGAGGGCGCGGCGCGGGCGGCGGTAGACCGCGAGGCCGAGGGCGGTGGCGCCGGCCACCACGGCCACGCAGGAGCGTTCGGCCAGGTCGAGGGTGCCGTGCTCGACGTCGTGGGCGACCTCGTCCTGGAGCCCGGCGAGGCGCTCGGGGTGGTCGACGAGGGCCTGGGAGCGGACCGGATCCAGCTGGTCGACGTTGACGTCGAGACGGACCGGTCCGGAGTGGGTGTCCAGATAGAGGGCGCCCAGCGGGGAGACGTTGATCTTCGTGCCCCCGTCGAGGGACGGGCGCAGGGTCATCGTGGTGTCCATCGGGCCGACCTGGGTGCGGACGTTCCCGACGATCAGGAGGCCCAGCCAGGCGCCCAGGAGGACGACGGCCGCCAGGCCGAGGACGCGGCTCCAGGCGGGCGGTTCGTGTGCGTGCGGGTCGAGTTCCAGGACGGGCGGACGGGCTTGGGCTCGGGTACGGGCGCGGGCCATTGGGGCCGTATGCCCAGGCTCGGGGGTTGATATGCGACGGTTCGCGGCCGCCTGTCACCGGGCCGGGGTCAGCCCCAGCCCAGTTCGTGAAGGCGTTCGTCGTTGATGCCGAAGTGGTGGGCGATCTCGTGGATCACGGTCACGGCGACCTCGTGCACCACGTCCTCGGAGGTCTCGCAGCAGCGCAGCGTGGGACCCATGTAGATCGAGACGCGGTCCGGGAGCACGCCGGCGTACCACTCACCCCGGTCGGTGAGCGGGGTCCCCTCGTACAGGCCCAGCAACTCGGGGTCGTCGGCCGGGGGCTCGTCCTCGACGAACACGGCGACGTTGTCCATCACCCGGGTCAGCTCCGGTGGGATCCGGTCCAGGGCCTCGCTCACGAGTTCCTCGAACGCTTCGCGTGTCATCTCCAGCACACGGCCATTGTCGGGGACGGAGCGCGCGGGTGGTGGGGTGTCGGGGTGCCGGCTTCGGGACCGGCGCTCCCGGGTCCGCGGCGCCGCACCGAGCGGCGCGGGCCGTGTGGCGGGGCGATGCTTCGGTCGTTTGTCCCCGGTGTGCGGTCAGCGTGTCCTCTTGCGGGCGGCGGGAGTTGGGCAGGTCGACTTCTTACTTCCCCCCGGAGGTGGCCGCCGTGCGCCCCTTGAACGTACCCGTCCGTCTGGTCGTCGCGGTGATGGCCGTCGCGGCCGCCGCCGGCTGTGTGAACGTGGGCGACGACGCGGGGAAGGCCAAGCCGTCGCACTCCGCGGGGCACCGGGGCGGTGAGGCGGTCGACGGGGGCTCCGGGGTGTCCGGTGCGGGCGGTGCGGGGCACGGTGGTGTGGTGGCCGACGGGAAGCGGGGGCACGCGGGGAAGCCGAGGCCGGGGGAGTCGGCATCGGCGTCCGGGCAGCCCGCGCAGGACGGCGACAGCTCGGGGCCGGACGCGCCGGTGCAGCCCGGGAAGAGTGCGGTGCCGGGGGTGCCCGCCGGGCCGCCGACGGGCGACCCGGCGTCCCCCACGCCCCCTGCGGTCACCCCCACCCCGCCCCCGGCCTCGCCCCCGCCGCCGCCCCCGGTGAGCGACCCGCCGTCGGCCGAACCCTCCTCGTCGGCACACGAGGAGACGGGGCCGCAGCTCGTCCAACGGGAACCGGCACCGGCGGCGGGGACCCCTGCGTAGGGGCGGGAAGAAGTCGCGGGGTTCGGGTGTTCTGGTCGTCGTCCTGCGCGTCCGGTCCGTGTGGCTGTACTGCTCTGAGCTGCGAGATTGGGGCTCGGTTTGCCTTCGGGGGTGGTAGGTGCGTATGGTGGTAGATCGTTTGATCCCATTTGCCCGGCGCCACCGCAGAGCGCGCCGTGTGGCGCGTACTCTCCCTTGCCGTGGCGGACCGCATTGAGGCGGTCGTGAGCGAATCACGGAGTTGACGGGCGCGTGCCGAAGAGACTCCGGAAGGTTTCGCATTCGCATGTCCGTGTCCAGTACTGATCAGTTCGTCGTGTCCGAGAACGAGTTCGAGAACGACGACCTGGTGACCAAGGCCTCCGAAGAGGCCGCTGACACCACCGACACCACCCCCCAGACCACCTTCGCCGACCTCGGCCTCCCCGAGGGCGTCGTGCGCAAGCTCGCACAGAACGGCGTGACCACCCCCTTCCCGATCCAGGCCGCGACCATCCCGGACGCCCTGGTCGGCAAGGACATCCTCGGCCGCGGCCGCACCGGCTCCGGCAAGACCCTCTCCTTCGGTCTGCCCACCCTGGCCACGCTGGCCGGCGGCCGCACCGAGAAGAAGCGGCCGCGTGCCGTCATCCTCACCCCGACGCGCGAGCTGGCGATGCAGGTCGCCGACGCGCTCCAGCCCTACGGCGACGTCCTCGGCCTGAAGATGAAGGTCGTCTGCGGCGGTACGTCCATGGGCAACCAGATCTACGCCCTGGAGCGCGGCGTGGACATCCTCGTCGCCACCCCGGGCCGCCTGCGCGACATCATCAACCGCGGCGCGTGCTCCCTGGAGGACGTGCAGATCGCCGTCCTCGACGAGGCCGACCAGATGTCCGACCTGGGCTTCCTGCCCGAGGTCACCGAGCTGCTCGACCAGATCCCGGCCGGCGGCCAGCGCATGCTCTTCTCCGCCACGATGGAGAACGAGATCCAGACCCTCGTCGAGCGCTACCTGAACAACCCCGTCCACCACGAGGTGGACGCGGCCCAGGGCGCGGTCACGACGATGTCGCACCACATCCTCATCGTGAAGCCCAAGGACAAGGCGCCGGTCACCGCCGCGATCGCCTCCCGCAAGGGCCGCACGATCATCTTCGTCCGCACCCAGCTGGGCGCCGACCGCGTCGCCGAGCAGCTGCGCGACTCCGGCGTGAAGGCCGACGCGCTGCACGGTGGCATGACCCAGGGCGCCCGGACCCGCACCCTCGCCGACTTCAAGGACGGGTACGTCAACGTCCTCGTCGCCACCGACGTCGCCGCGCGCGGCATCCACGTCGACGGCATCGACCTGGTCCTCAACGTCGACCCGGCCGGTGACCACAAGGACTACCTGCACCGCGCGGGCCGCACCGCCCGGGCCGGCCGCACCGGCACCGTCGTGTCGCTCTCCCTCCCGCACCAGCGGCGCCAGATCTTCCGCCTGATGGAGGACGCGGGCGTCGACGCCGGGCGTCACATCATCAACTCCGGTACGGCCTTCGAGCCCGAGGTCGCCGAGATCACCGGCGCCCGTTCGATGACCGAGGTCCAGGCCGAGTCCGCGGGCAACGCGGCGCAGCAGGCCGAGCGTGAGGTCGCCCAGCTCACCAAGGAGCTGGAGCGGGCGCAGCGCCGGGCCTCCGAGCTGCGCGAGGAGGCCGACCGCCTGGTCGCCCGGGCCGCGCGCGAGCGCGGCGACGACCCGGAGACCGTGCTCGCCGAGGCGCAGGCCGAGGCCGTGACCGCGGCGGTCGAGGAGACCGTGGCGGAGACGCAGCCGGAGGTTCCGGCGGCGCGCGACGCCCGGGACGCCCGGGACCGTGGCTTCGACCGCGACCGTCGTGACGACCGTGGTGGCCGCTCCTTCGACCGCGACCGCGGCGACCGTCCGTTCAACCGCGACCGCGACCGTGGCTTCGAGCGTCGGGACGACCGTGGCGGCCGTCCCTTCGAGCGCCGCGAAAACCGCGAGCGCGGTTTCGAACGGCGTGACGACCGCCGTGACGACCGTGGTGGCCGTTCCTTCGACCGGGACCGCGACCGCACCGACCGTCCGTTCAACCGTGACCGTCGTGACGACCGTGGTGGCGACCGTGGCGGCCGTTCCTTCGAGCGTCGTGACGACCGTGGCGGCGACCGTGGTGGCCGTTCCTTCGAGCGTCGTGACGACCGTGGCGGCGACCGCGGCGGCGACCGTGGTGGCCGCTCCTTCGACCGCGACCGCGACGACCGCGGTGGCCGTTCGTTCGAGCGTCGTGACGACCGTGGCGGCTTCCGCCGGGACGAGCGCGGTGGCCACCGTGGCAGCGACCGTCCGTTCAACCGCGACCGCCGCGACGACCGCCCCGGCTTCCGCAGCGGCGCCCACGACCGCCCCGGCCACGACCGCCCGTACGGCCGTCGTGACGACCACCGTGGTTCGTCCTCCGGCTCCTTCGGACGCCGCGACGACAAGCCGCGCTGGAAGCGCAACGGCTGACCTGCTGTGACGGCCGTCCTCTGACGGACGTTCAGTGACGAACGGCTGAGCGCCGCGCCCCGCACCGGGGCGCCGCGCTCAGCCGATTACGGGCGCCGCAGATAGGAATAGCACACGTCTGA
>NZ_JBEYFC010000231.1:0-13363 GCF_040634175.1 Streptomyces sp. NPDC007162 | reverse complement strand
GGACCGGTTGCTGGCGTCGACGGCCGAAGCGGGCGTACAGGTCGAGCTGCTGATCACCGGCAGCCCGCGCGCCCTGCCCGCCGGGATCGACACATCGGCGTACCGGATCGTCCAGGAGGCCCTCACCAACGTGGTGAAGCACGCCGGAACCTCCCGCGCCGACGCCCGCATCGGCTACGGGCCGGACGAACTGGTCATCGAGATCACCGACCAGGGGCAGGGCCGCCCGGGCCACCTGGGACCAGGACATGGCCTCATCGGCATGCGGGAACGGGCCGCCATGTGCGGGGGCGACTTCCGGGCCGGGCCGGTGCCCGGGGGCGGTTTCCAGGTCCGCGTCCAACTGCCGCTCACCGCCCGGGACTCCACGGGAAAACGCGCATGACGGTCCGCGTCGTCGTGGCGGACGACCAGGCCCTGGTACGCGCCGGCCTGTGCGGCATCATCGGCACCGCACCGGACCTGGCAGTGGTCGGCGAGGCGGCCACCGGCACCGAAGCCGTCGCCCTCGCCCTCGACACCCACCCCGACGTCGTCCTCATGGACGTCCGGATGCCCGACATGGACGGCATCGAGGCCAGCCGGCTCATCACGGGCACAGGCACCGTACGGGTACTCATGCTCACCACCTTCGACCTGGACGAATACGTCTACGGTGCGCTGCGCGCCGGAGCCAGCGGCTTCCTGCTCAAGGACGCCCCGCCGACGGATCTGCTCGCCGCCATCCGCGTGGTCGCCGCCGGGGACGCACTGCTCGCCCCAGGCATCACCAGGCGGCTGATCAAGGAGTTCGCCGCCCGGTCCGCCCCCGCGCCCACGATGCCGGCAGGCATCACCACACGCGAACGCGAAGTCCTTGTCCTGGTCGCCGAGGGCCTGTCCAACTCCGAGATCGCCCGGCACCTGCACATCACCCAAGGAACCGCCAAGACCCACGTGGGACACCTGCTGACCAAACTCGGGGTCCGCGACCGTGTGCAACTCGTGGTCCTCGCCCACCGCACCGGCCTGGCCGACGGGAGCTCATAGGGCTGCGATGGAGTCGCAGAACACCACCGATCAACCCGGCAGTTCATGGGACGGGCAACGGCACTGACAGCCCCCGGTTCTGGTAGAAGATCGCGTTTTCGACCTCCCGGAGACCACAGGTGCCGAGCCCGTTCCCCCCTCGCCGTGGCTCCAGAACTACCCGCGGTGGATCCGGCGTTCCTGCCCTGCGCCGGGGTCCAGCAGTCGGCGGATGCGCTCGTACTCGGCGGCCATCTCCGGTGTGGCGAGGAAGTCGTCGAGGTCAGCGGAGACCTCGTGGTCGATGTCCTCGATGGAACGGATGGCGAGTTCGTAGACCTCTCCGCGCCGGTTCTGCTCCAGGTAGCTCTTCCAGTGCGCCAACGCGGTGATGGCGGTGAGGACTCCGGGGTCCAGATCGTCTTCGACCAGGATGCCGTCGTAGATCGTCGCAAGCTCGTCGTGCAACTCGGCGGCGCTGATCGTCAGGACGTTCGCGCACGCGGTGGCCAGTGCCGCCCGGGCCGCTTCGGTGAGTTCGTCCTCAGCCGCACCGCGGAGCAGCTCCGGCCGCACCAGACGAGTGACCGTCTCCTCACCGAAGGCACGAACGTCACCCTCGGTTGCCCCGACGACCAGCCGCAGAACGTCCGCCTCAAGCTCCCTGTAATCCACGCCCGCAGCTTAAGCGGGGTGTGACCGAGACCTGGACGAGGGTCGGCGGGATGAGCCCGAGGGCTGTGATGCGCCCGAGTACGTTTCCAGCTCCCATCTCGTCCCGGAGGAGGTCGGAACGCACGGCCGTTGGCGGCTACGCGGGGCAGAGGGCGGCGGTCATCAGGGCGAGGGCCGCGGGGCCCGCGTCGGCGTCGGCGTCGGTGCCCCAGTCGGTCCAGTCCACCGGGACCTGGCTAGTGCCGTCGAGTGTGTGGAAGGAGATGGTGCGGTAGCCGCGAGTGCCGCCTGCGTGGCCCACGATCGTGCCGCAGGGGAGCGTGGCGATCTCCAGGCCGAGACCCCAGCCGCCTCCGCTGGGGTCGGCGGTCATCTCGCGCAGCTCGGCCGGGCGCAGGAGGTCGCCGCTGAGCAGGGTGCGGAAGAAGTGGTCGAGGTCGGCGGTGCTGGAGATGATCTCGCCGGCGGCGCCGGCGACGGACATGTTGACGGTGGTGTCGTCGACCGGGACGAGTGTCCCGACCGCATTCTTCACCGGTTCGTAGCCGTGGGAGTGGGGCCGATGAAGGGAAGGGAGCCCGGCAGGCGGGTGTCCCGGAGTCCGAGGGGCCGGATGATGCGCTGGTCTGTCTCAGTGCGGAACGAGCGGCCGGCGACCTTTTCGATGATCATTTCGAGCACGATGAAGTCCGTGCCGGAGTAATGGTGATCGGTGCCCGGCGGGAACAGCAGAGGACGGTCCCGGTTGCCGTCCTTGACGGCCCGTCGGATCAGCTCGGCCGGGGCCCAGGTGCGGAAGCGGTCACGGGGGGGCGTCGCCGTCGAGCAGTCCGTCCGTGTCCTCGGGCAGGCCGCTCGCGTGCTGGAGCAGGTCCCGGACCGTGATCCGGTCGCCTCCGGGGGCGGGAACAAGTCCGGGGAGCCACCGCTCGGCGGTGTCGGACAGGCGTAGCCGCCCCTCGCCCACCAGTTGGAGCACCACGGTGGCGGTGAACGTCTTGGTGATACTTCCGCCGCGGAAGCGGCCGTCGACGGGGGCCGGTTGCCGGCCGTTGAGCCTGGACCTGCCGCTGCTGCCCCGCCATACGGCGTCGCCCTGCCGGACCTTGGCGACCGCGCCGATCGCTCCGGTTGCCGTCACCCGGTCCAGCGCCGCCTGCAACGCGCTTCCGTCCGGTGCCACGGCGGGCGGTGCGGCGACCGCACTGCCCGCCGTGGGAACCAGCGCGCACACCGTCAGCAGTGCCAACGCCCCGGGGTTTCCCTGAACAACGGTCCGGCCACCCCGAAGCTGGGATCAGGGTTTCCCCTGGCCTCGCCATTTCGGTCGGGCACGGCGGCTGTTGTGGCGGAAACGCGAAAGTACCTTCCTGACCTGGATCTTGGGGCGCAACCTCGGACCCGCACGTAGAAAGTGCCCTCCGTCTCGCGCCAGTCGACGGTCGACGACGTCTCATCACCCCGACCGAAGCCGGGTTAGTCTGCCGGAATGGGGAGCGTCGAGCGTTCGCCCGCCGTCGGCGTGGGGCAATGAACGGCTACGCGGGGCACCTGTGGGTCCTCTCCCTCGTCGCGGCGGTCGGCGCGCTGATCATGGTCCATCTGCTGGCAGTACGCAGGACTGCCGGTTCCTCCCTCACGGGAGCCGTCGTGCTCACCCTGGCCGTCGCCGCGATCCCCGCCCTACGCGGTGAACCACCGCACTACGTGGCGGGGGTCGCGCTGACGGCCGGTGGGGTGGTGGCGGTCGTCTGGGCGAGGGGCCGCTCCCGCCGTCACTGGTCGGCCCGCCGGTCCGCGCTGGCGGACTACGAGGCCGGCACGGCGGCGGTCCCGTTGTTCGCGGCGCTGGCGGAACGGGACCGGCTGGCGGCGGAGCTGCACGACGTGGCCGCGCATCGCCTGACCGGGATCGTGGTGGCCGCGGGCGCCGCGCTCAGGCTCGCCGACCGGGAACGGACCGGTGACGCGCTGCGCCACGCCGACGAGGCCGGCCGGGAGGCCGTCCGCGAACTGGAGCGCCTCACCGGGCTGGACGCGACCGCGGCCGGCTTCGCCGAGGTCGACGCGCTGGCCGCCGCGCACGCGGTGGACTACCGGCGCACGGTCGGCAAGGCACCGGCGGGCAGTACGGAAGCGGCGTACCGGGTCGTCCGGGAGGCGTTGACCAACGTGGCCCGGTACGCCGAGGGCGCGACAGTACGCGTCCGGATCGAGCCGACGGACGACCAGGGCAAGCCCGTACGGGCCGGCGGTGATCATCTGTTCGTCGTCACCGTCACGGACGACGGCGGTACGGCCGTCGAGCCGGGCCTCGGGACGGGGCGCGGTCTCGCGGGGCTGGCGGCCACGGTCACCGCGACGGGCGGGACGTTCCGCGCGGGACCTCATGGTGAGGGAGCGGGCTGGAGCGTGCGGGCCTCGCTGCCTGCGGCGACAGTTCTTCCCCTCCGCCGGTGGCCCCTGTGGCGTGGGACGGCCGCGCTCGACTACGCGCTGGTGGCCCTGGCGATCGCGCTGTCGCTCGGTGCAAGCCTGCTGTCTGCCGACGTACCGGCTCCGTTCGGCGGCCTGCTGCCCGCACTGGTGACCGTCGTGCTGTCGGGGCTGCACGCCGTGCCGCTGGCCTGGCGCTCACGGGCACCCGGCCGCGCGCTCGCGGCGGTGCTGTCGGCGCTGCTGCTGTGGTGGGCCTGTGACCGGGCGGGCTGGACCCAGCCGCCGGTGAGCGACATCTTCCTGGTGTACGGGTGGGTCGAGCTGACGCTCGTCCACAGCGTCGGGGTGCGTCTGCCATGGCGCCGAGGCCTGTGCGCGCCGCTCGCCGTGGCCGCCGTGGGCGGGTTCGCGCTGGCGAGCGGCAGCGGCATCACCGGCGGCCGTACGGCGGCCTGGGCCGTACTGGCGGGCGTGCTGGCCCTCCCCGCCCTCGCCGTCTGGTCGTGGGGGCGTCGGACCGCCCGTCGGCATGAGCGGCTGCGGGCCGCGGACACCCGGCGGCGGGTCCTGCTCGACGGGGACGCCGACGCGGCGGTGTCCGCGCAGCGTCTGCTGTTCGCCACCGCGCTGCGGGACACGGCACTCCGGCACGCGCGGGCGGTCGTCGCCGCGGCGGAGGAAGGGGACCTGCGGGCCGTGCGGGAAGAGTCCCGCGCCGGATTGACCGCGCTGCGGGACCTGCTGTCCGGGCTGCGCACAGGGGACGACGCGGACGACGCCCCGCCGCCCACCGTCTCCGGGATCACCGCGCTGGCCGCGCGCTACGGCGCCGTCGTCCGGTACGTCGGAGAACGCCGTCCGCTGCCCGCCGCCGTGGAGGTCTTCGCGTACCGGACCGCCTCCGCGCTCATGGCCGTGGGCGTCACCCTCACCGTGCGCACGCTCCCCGACGGCGTGGAGGTCTCCGGTCCGGCACCCGCCGTTCCCGCGGTGGAGCGGCGGCTGCGCGCCCTCGCGGACGCCGCCGGCGGTACCCTCTCGACGACCGACCGCGGTGCGGTACGCGTGTGGCTCCCGGAGGCGTTCCCATGGCGATCAGAGTGACCGTCGCCGACGACCAGGCCGTCGTGCGGGCCGGGATCGCGGCGATCCTCGACGCCGAACCCGACCTGTGCGTCGTCGGGCAGGCGGCGGACGGCGGCACGGCCGTCGAACTCGCGCTGTCGGCGCGGCCGGACGTCGCACTGATGGACCTCCGCATGCCGGGGATCGGCGGGCTCGCGGCGACCGCCGCGATCACCGAACGCAGCCCCGGGACCCGTGTTCTGGTGCTCACCACCTTCGGCCTCGACGACTACCTGTTCGCCGCGCTGCGCGCCGGAGCCGCCGGTTTCCTGCTCAAGGACACCGAGCCGGAGCGGGTGATCGACGCGGTACGGGTGGTCCACGGGGGCGCCGCGCTGCTCGATCCGGCGGTGACCCGCAAGCTGATAGACCGGTTCGCGGACGGTCCCGGTCCGCTCGACACGGCCCGGCTCGACCTGCTCACCCCGCGCGAGACGGAGGTGCTGCGGCAGGTCGCGCGAGGGCTGTCCAACGCGGAGATCGCGGCGGTGCTGGGGGTGAGTCCGCCCACCGTGAAGGACCACGTCTCCGTCCTCCTCGGCAAACTCGGCGTACGCGACCGGGTGCAGGCGACGATCGCCGCGTACGAGACGGGGCTGATCCGCCCCGGCAGCGGGCCGTGAGGTGAATCGGCACCCCGCCGTGAGGTGGGGATGCCACCCCGCCGCACGGCGGCCCCCGCACGCGGTGGGACCGTCCCTGAGCCGGACGGATCGTCCGCGTCTGCTTCCTAGCCTCGAAGACATGTCACGCCTACTTCCCCGCCGTGTCGCCGGCGGTGTCCTGCTGCTCCTGGCGCTCTTGCTGACCCCTGCCGTGGCGGTGGCCGGTTTCCTCGCCGCGGCGTTCGTCACCGCGAGCGTGCCGGTCCTGGTCATCGTCGGCCTCGTCTGCGGCGCCCTGGCCGGCGGGCTGCTGGGCCGGGCGGCGTTCGCCCTGTTCGGCCTCGCCCGCCGCCCGGCCCTGCGGGCGTCCGCGTTCCTCGCGGTCGGCCTTACCGCGGCCGTCGCCGTCCTCGCCGCCGTCACCGTCCTCCGTCCGATGCCCACCACGGCGGCCGCCCCCGCCCCGCCCGGCGTGCGGTTCTGGAATCTGCCGACCGGTTCACACATCGCCTACGTCCACGCCCCCGCCACAGGCAAGGCCAGACCGACCCCGGTGATCTTCCTGCACGGCGGTCCGGGCACGCCCGGTGAGGGCGTCCCCACCGGGGGCCGTGGACTCGCGGCGGACGGCTTCGACGTCTACTCCTACGACCAGGTCGGCGCCGGCCGCTCCACCCGGCTGCGGGACGTCACCGGATACACCGTCGCCCGCCAGGTCGCCGACCTGGAAGCGATCCGGCGCACACTCGGCGCCGACCGGATCATCCTGGTCGGCCAGTCCTGGGGCGGATCACTCACCGCCCAGTACCTGGCCGCCCATGGCGAGCACGTCGCCAAAGCGGTCTTCACCTCGCCGGGCGCGCTGTGGGGCCGTCAATACCCCGGCCACAAAGCCGGGGAACCCTGGAGCCGCCTCTCCCCCGCACAGAAGGCCCGGCTCGACCGGCTGAACAGCACGCCCCGCATCATCGCGGCGGGCCTGCTCCTCCAGATCAACCCGGGCGCGGCGCACGCGCTGGTCGGCGACCGCGAGGTCGATCACTGGATGCACGAAGTCGCCCTCCAGGGAAAGGACAGCACCTCGTGCGAGGGGGCTCCGCCCACCACGGCGCACGACAACCCTCAGGGCTTCTACAGCAACCAGATGACCGTCAGGGACTTCGAGCAGCTTCCCGACCCCCGGCCCCGTCTGCGCACCCTGCGCGTCCCCTCCCTGATCATGCGAGGGGAGTGCGACTTCATCAAGCCCGCTGTGACCACCGAGTACCAACACACACTCGCAGGCTCCGAGTTGGTGACCGTCAAGGGAGCCGGACACTCCATCTCAGGCGAACAGCCCGGCCGCTACACCGCACTGCTGCGAGCCTTCCTCCTGGACGAACCGCTACCGACGGGCACCGGCTGAGTCCGGAACGGCCGGTCGAGTCGCAGGGAGCGTCGTGCCGGCCGTGGGCGTCTCCGGTCACCAGGGCCTACCGGGGTCCTGGAGACCGAAGCGGTCGTCCGGTGTTCAGCCGAGGAAGACCTGGATCTCCCGGAAGCCGTGGATGAGGAACGACGGCACGTGGTCGAAGGGACGATCCTCCATGAGGGTCGGGTGGGGGAAGCGGCCGAAGAGCGCGGGCAGGGCGGTGAGCACCTCGGCGCGGGCCAGGGGGCGCCGAGGAAGTGGTGTGCACCGTGGACGGAGGCGCCTTCTGACCTGGGGCGACGAGGCTTGTCCAGAGTCTCTGTCAGCCCAGCGGGAAGGCACCGTCGTCAGCGCGCGCCACCGGGTCGCGGCCCCGCCTTGTGGTTTCGGCCGACAGGCGTGGAGTGGTCAGCCATGCCGGGTCCCGCCTGCCGGCTGATCTCGCCGACGCCATCGGCCCGACCGGCGCCTTCACCATCGCACTGCGCCGGCTGCTGCCACGCGGAACTGGCACGATCCCGGGTCGCGACCGAACGGGGGACCTGTCGCTTCCACCGCGACGGCCTGACGCCTGCCGGCCGGCATCGGCACGCCGATCATGCCGCCGGTGGGGCAGTTTCCCCTTCGGGCGCGCTCAGCCGCCACCTGCCGCCAACCGACACCGGGTGCACCATCGGCACGCAGGCCGCCGACACACCTGGACGACTCACGGATCAACACGAAGGCGGCCGTGGCCTCACTGCGCGATGAGCAGCCGCCGGTATCTGCACGGTCTCCGCTGCCGACCCGGTGCTCGACTCCCACGCCGGGAGAACAGGCTGTGCCGCGCACCCCGCAAATGGGGCAACGAATCGTCCCGGAGAAACTTCGACCTGGACGCGGCTGCGCCGTCCCGGCCCCGGTACGGCCCCTGCGCCTGGACATCGACCATCAAAGCAGTCGCCCCGACGGTGCGCGACAACGACGCTCGCCCACTCCATCACAGGTCAGATGGGCTGGTATAGGCAAAGTCGACGCTCCGACACCCAAAAATGAACGTTTCCGCAGCTCAGACAGCTGCACTGGTGGGGCGGGTGGGACTCGAACCCACGGCCGACGGATGATGAGCCCTTTGAGGATCTTGGCGGCCCTTGCCGATCAACGCTCATCTTTGCCGTTTTCCCAGCTCAGGCGCGCTTATCCGTGTCAGCCCTGTGCGGTGCTTGTCGATGTGTTCCTGTCCTTGTGGCCCCTCAATGGCCCCTGGGAGTAGATGAGTCGGACGCTCACGACAGAAGCAGCCGCGTCTGGAAAAGATGCCCGCGCCTGTCCGAGCCGAGCCAGGGATGAGCGGCCTTAGTACCTGGGTACTACGGCCGCCGCCGCTACTCGGTCCGTTTGTGCCGCTGAGACGGCTCGGAACGCTCTTAGCGTGAGTTCTGGGCCCCGCGCAGAGACCGGCCCCTTCTTCGCACCACTTTCTCCGTCCGCTATCTGGGAGTAATCCGTGGCCACGTTCCTGTACCGGCTGGGCCGGCTAGCCTTCCGGCGACGCCGGCTGGTCACCTTGTTGTGGATCGTCGTAGTGGCGGGCCTCGGGCTCGGCGCCGTGAACACCTCGGGCAGCGCCATCGACAGCTTCACCGTTCCCGGCAGCCAGTCGCAGCAGGCGCTGGACCTGCTGGGCAAGGAGTTCCCGCAGGCGTCCGCATCGGGTGCCGGCGCGCGCGTCGTCTTCCAGACGGCCGACGGCACGAAGATGACGTCCGGCAGCGCCAAGACCGAGGTCGACGCCCTCGTCGCCGAGCTGAAGACGGCTCCGCAGGTGGCGAGCGTCTCGGACCCGTACGTCTCCGGGGCGGTCAGCAAGGACGGGACGATCGCCTACACGCAGGTGACGTACAAGGTCGCCCAGGCCGACGTCAGTGAAGCGGCCAAGGACGCCCTGCACAAGGTCGCCGACGAGGGCGACAAGGCGGGCCTCACCGTGAACGTCGGCGGCACGGCTGTCAAGGAGAAGGCGACGACCGGCCCCACCGAGCTGATCGGCATCGCGGTCGCGGCCGTGGTCCTGGCCATCACCTTCGGTTCGCTGGCCGCGGGCGGTCTGCCGCTGCTGACCGCGATCTTCGGTGTCGCCATGGCGATGCTCTCGATCACCATCGCGACCCACCTGTGGAACCTGAGCTCCTCCGCCCCGACCCTCGCGCTGATGCTGGGCCTGGCGGTCGCCATCGACTACGCGCTGTTCATCGTCTCCCGCTACCGCAACGAGCTCAAGGACGGCCAGGACCCGGAGGAGGCCGTCGGACGCGCCCTGGGCACCGCCGGTTCCGCGGTGGTGTTCGCCGGTCTCACCGTGATCATCGCGCTGGCGGGACTGAGCGTCATCGGTATCCGGATGATGACCGACATCGGTCTGTCCGCTGCGTTCGCTGTGGCGATCGCCGTGCTCATCGCGCTGACCCTGCTGCCCGCGATGCTGGGCTTCGCCGGGGAGCGGATCACCGAGGGCAGGCTCAAGACCGGGCGCATGAGGAGGCTGGAGCGCGGTGAGGGCGAGTCGATGGGCGTGCGCTGGGGGCGGTTCGTCACCCGCAACCCGGTGAAGATGCTCGCTGTGTCCGTCGTGGGCCTGCTGGCCCTGGCCGTTCCGGCGCTGTCGCTGGAGACGGCGATGCCCGACGACTCCGTCGCCGCCCCGGGCAGCAGTGCCCGCGTCGCGTACGACACTGTGACCAAGGGCTTCGGTGCCGGCTACAACGGCCCGCTGACCGTGGTCGTCGACGCCCGTGGCAGCGGCAATGCCAAGACGGCGGCAGCGGACGCGGTCACCCTGCTCGGCACGATGGACGACGTGGCGTCGGTGAGCCCCGCCCAGTTCAACGCCTCCGGTGACGTGGCGCTGATCCGTGCCGTGCCGAAGAGCTCCCCGAACAGCCAGGAGACCATCGACCTGGTCTCCGGCATCCGTGACCATGGCACCGCGTTCACCGAGGACACCGGCGCCGACATGATGGTCACCGGTACGACCGCGCTGAACATCGACGTCGCCGCCAAGCTCTCCGGCGCCCTGGTGCCGTACCTCGCGGTGGTCGTGGGTCTCGCCCTGGTGCTTCTGCTGCTGGTCTTCCGCTCACTGCTCGTCCCGCTCAAGGCCGTTGTCGGCTTCCTGCTCAGCCTGTGCGCCACCCTCGGTGTCGTGGTCGCGGTCTTCCAGTGGGGCTGGCTCGCGGGCGCCCTCGGCGTCGACCAGAGCGCGCCGATCGTGAGCATCCTGCCGATCTTCCTGGTCGGTGTGGTGTTCGGGCTGGCCATGGACTACGAGGTCTTCCTCGTCACCCGGATGCGGGAGGCGTACGTTCACGGGGCCGAGCCCACCGAGGCGGTCGTCGCGGGCTTCCGGCACAGCGCCCGGGTGGTCACGGCCGCGGCGATCATCATGATCTCCGTCTTCGGTGGCTTCCTCCTGGACGACGTGCTGCTGGTCAAGTCGATCGGTCTGGGCCTCGCCTCCGCCGTCCTGTTCGACGCCTTCGTCGTCCGGATGACCCTGGTGCCCGCCGTGATGACGTTGCTAGGCCGCCGTGCCTGGGCCCTGCCGAAGTGGCTCGACCGCTTCCTGCCCAACGTGGACGTCGAGGGCGAGAAGCTCCAGCACGCCCTCGCCGAGCAGCAGGACACAGACATGGCGTCCGACGGACGGCGCGAGTCGCTGACACCCGCGTCACCCGGCCGGAGCTGACCGGACGGCCGTACGATCCGGTCCAGGGCCAGGTAGGCAACCCCTTGACCGGCCCTGGACAGCCGGCCCGGGCCGGATCGCACCCCGGCCGACACCCATATCCCGCCCGCCGGTCCCACTTCCCCCCGGGGACCGGCGGGCGGTCTTCCCGCACCACGGAGGTGTACGCAGTGACCTCACCGCCGACAGTGGAACCGGTCGGCGACCCCGAAACCCTGCTGGGCGACTCCGAGCACCGCATGATCGTCCGGCTGCTGTCCTGGTTCGTCCGGGTGAACCGGGCCGACCAGGCCCACCCGCGGGTCAGGCACTGGGGGCTGCCCGTCCTCCAGGTCATGTTCGGGATCCCCGCCCTGGCGAAGGCCGTCGACGGTTCCGGGCCCGGCGTCCCCACGGTGGCGGCGCTGCTGATCGGGCTGACCGTCCCACTGCTGTGGCGCGAGCGCCGCCCCATGCCGGTCTTCGCCTTCATCGCGGCCGTGTCCGTGGCGGACATCGCCACCGGTGTCATGGCGGGCTCCAACGTCAGCCGTCTGGTGGCCCTGTACAACGTGGCCCGTCTCGGGACCCCGGTCCAACTGGCCGTAACCCTCGCGGTCAGCCTTCCCGAGGCGATCGTGACCGGCCTGGTCTTCTCGTCGTACGGGCCGACGTCGTATCTCACCCAGGTCCCGGCCATGGTGACCGTACTGGTCGTAAGCACCGTGGCGGCGGTCGGACTGGGGCTGGCCAGCCGGGTCGCACGCGCTTACATCGCCGCTCTGGAGGACCGGGCCGTCCGCCTGGAGACAGAGCGCGATCAGCGGGCCCGCCTCGCGGTGGCCGACGAGCGCGCCCGGGTCGCCCGCGAGATGCACGACATCCTCGGCCACACCCTGTCGGTGATCGTCGGCCTCGCCGACGGCGCCGCAGGCCTCGCCGAGACCTCACCCAAACGCGGCGCCGACACGCTGCACATCATCGCCGACAGCGGGCGCAGCGCCCTGGCCGAACTGCGCCGTCTGCTCAACGTCGTCCGCGCGGGCGACGAGAAGCCAGAGGCCACCCCGCTCGCGCCGCAGCCGGGCCTGGCCGACCTCGACGCCCTGCTGGCGAGGGTCCGGGACGCCGGTCCCACCGCCACCCTGCACACCGAGGGCGACCTGACCGGCCTCGGTCAGGGACTCGAACTCGCCGTCTACCGCATCGTCCAGGAAGCCCTGACCAACACCCTCAAGTACGCCGCCTCCGACACCACAGTGAGCGTCGTCATCGCCGTCGTCTCAGGCGCCGTGCACATCAGCGTCGAGGACAGTGGACCGGCCGCAGCACCGCGGGCGACCGACCGAGAGGGCGGCGGTCACGGCCTGGTCGGCATGCGCGAACGGGCCGCCCTCTACGGCGGACAGGTCACCGCGGGACGCAACTCCCGGGGCGGCTGGACCGTCCGCGCCAGTCTGCTCCCTCCCCCGTCCCATCCCCCCGCTCACACGGATAACCAACCGGCATGACCACCGTTCTCATCGTCGACGACCAGGCGCTGCAGCGTCTCGGCTTCAGCATGCTCCTGGAACAGCAATCCGACCTGACCGTGGCGGGCGAAGCCAGCCACGGCGCCGAAGCGGTCCGCAAGGCCGCCGAACTCCGCCCCGACGTCGTACTCATGGACATCCGCATGCCCGGCATGGACGGCATCGAGGCCACCCGCCGCATCGTCCAGGCCGGCGGCCGCTCCCATGTCCTGGTCCTGACCACCTTCGACCTCGACGAGCACGCGTATGCCGCCCTGCGCGCCGGAGCCAGCGGCTTCCTGCTCAAGGACGCGCTGCCCGACGAACTGGTCGCCGGCATCCGCGCGGTGGCCGCCGGGGACGCGGTCATCGCACCCGGCCTGACCCGCAAGCTCATCGACACCTTCTCCGACCGCCTGCCCGGCCGCAGTCCCGAGCAGGAGCGGATGCTCTCCGCGCTCACCGAGCGCGAGCTCGAAGTGCTCACCGCCATCGCCTCCGGCTGGAGCAACATCGAGATCGGCGAACGGCTCAACCTCGCCGAATCCACCGTCAAGACCCACGTCAGCCACATCCTCGCCAAGATCGACGCCCGTGACCGCGTCCAGGCCGTGATCTTCGCCTACGACACCGGTCTGGTCAGGCCCGCATGACCGGCACCACGATCGATGGGCCTCGCAGATTTCCCTCACTCGCAGTGAACCGCCACGGGTCGCAGGGGGGGCTCGATGGACGCGATCCATGTGGGGGAATTGCCGGTCACCTTTCCTCCTGGTGCTCCACCGGCTGGAGCCGTACCGACGGAGCACCGTGGACAACTGCGATGAGGCGCGTCAGCCCGGCTCTTGACTTGTTCCATCGAGCAGCTGGCGCGGCAGGATCACCA
>NZ_JBEYFC010000230.1:0-13393 GCF_040634175.1 Streptomyces sp. NPDC007162 | reverse complement strand
CCGGCATCCGCCACGGCTGGATCCGCAAGATCAAAGACGCCACCTACACCACGGCCTTGACAACACCCAACACCCCTTAACTACGCGGCATTGGGTCAAGGGTGGCCCGCAGGGCCATCGGCGAAGCCGACGCGAAGCGCCCTTGAGACGGGCCGCGGAGGCACGACACTGCCAAAGAAGCGGGCGGCCACTCTGCCGATGACGCCCGCTCCAGTGAGGCGAGTCCTTCTCCGGCTACACGCCGAGCCGCCTACGCCGGCAAGATGATCCCGTGCCGAACGTCGTCCCCTCCTCTCTTGCCGTTTCCGCCCGCATGAGCAAGCAGGTGAGCAAGGACACGGAGGCCGAGCTCGCCGTGCGCCGGTTGTTGCACGCGGCCGGACTGCGCTATCGCGTGGAGTACCCCGTGCCGGGCATGCCCCGGCGACGGATCGACGTGGCCTTCACTCGGGCCAAGATCGCGGTCCTCATCGACGGCTGCTTCTGGCACGGCTGTCCTCAGCACGCCACTCATCCGAAGGCCAACGCCGACTGGTGGCGCCGCAAGCTGGATCGGAACATGGCCCGCGACCGGGAGACGACCGAGCATCTGATCGCGGAAGGCTGGACGGTGCTGCGATTCTGGGAGCACGAGGCTCCTGGGGAAGTGGCCGCGCGGGTGGTAGCGGCTGTGGAGCAGCGCCGGACGGAAGGGACCAGGGGGAGAAAAGAATGAGTGGACTGACTTTCGTCGACGTGTGCTCCGGGGCCGGTGGACTCGCACTCGGACTGGAGCAGGCAGGGTTCGAGCCGCGCCTGCTGCTGGACGACGACGAACTCGCCGTCGGCACTCTGCGGGCGAACCGACCGCACTGGAAAGTGCTCCACACCGACCTGCTGGACTTCGACCCGGCCGAGCACCCCGTGAGCCACGACGTGGATCTCCTCTCGGCCGGCCTGCCACGGGTGAAGTCGAGTGCGACCGTGGGACGTGCGGATTCACATGCCGAAGAAGAGTTGCTGAGGGCGACGGTCTATCTGGTCCATGCGATCAAGCCTCGTGCGGTACTCATCGAGAACGTTCCCGGGCTCGCGCACTCGGACGCCTACCAGCAGTTTCGTGACTTCGCGCGAGCCGAACTGGCACACCTCGGGTACGAGTTCAGCTGGTTCGTGGTGAACGCCGTCGACTTCGGCGTACCCCAGAACCGCAAGCAGGGCGTCCTGGTCGCCATCGCGCGCCAGTGGGCCGGGGCGTTCCGGCCACCCACACCGACGGTGCAGCAACCGATGACGGTCGGTGCTGTTCTGGAGCCCTCCATGGCCTCGCGCGGTTGGCGGGACGCCGCCCGTTGGGCCGCGCAGGCCGACCGACCGGCTCCGACCCTGGTCGGCGGCTCGAAGAACCGGGGCGGCGCGGACCTGGGGCCGACGGGAGCCAAGCAGACCTGGGCGACCATGGGTGTCAACGGTCACACCGTAGGTGACGAGGTTCCCGACGCGAACTTCGTGTGGGATCCCGAACTCGGCAGAGACCACATGGTGAAAATCACGCCCAGGCAGGCGGCGCTGCTGCAAGGCTTTCCCGAGACGTGGGAGATCACCGGGCGTAAGACCGCTCGGTACCGCCAGATCGGCCACGCGACACCACCGCCCGTGGGCGAAGCGCTAGGGCGGGCTGTCGCCTCCGCGCTCATTCCGGATCCACGATTCCCCTCGGCCGGCTAGACTTCCGCCACATGACCAGCACGGCGTCCCACAAGCCCATCCTCGACCAGCCTCGTATCCTGGACCTCTTCGCAGGTCCCGGAGGACTGGACGTCGCAGGTCACTCGCTCGACATCCCGAGTCTCGGTATCGAGTGGGACAAGGGCGCGTGCCTGACCCGGTACGCCGCCGGTCTGGACACCCTCCATGCCGATGTGAGCGCAGTGCGCAGGGACGCCTTCGAGTCGTTGCCGCCGGAGATCAACGTGCTCGCCGGCGGCCCTCCGTGCCAGACGTACTCAGTGGCCGGGCACGGTGCCGGGCGCCAGGCCTTGGAAACGGTCAAGGGCTACATCGACAGGCTGATGCCAGGTGATTCCGACAAGGAGATCGACGAGGAACTCAAGGGACTCCCCGATCCACGCACCGCCCTGGTCCTGGAACCTCTCCGGTACGCGATTCAGGCAACACGGAGCCCCAACCGCGACAACCGACCGTACGATGTGATCGTTCTGGAGCAGGTCCCCGCAGTGGCTCCGCTGTGGGAGCACTACGCAAAGGTGCTGGCCGAGACGGGGCTGCCCGACGGGACCAGATACAAGGTCGTCGTCGGCGTTCTGGACACCGAGACCTACGGAGTACCGCAGACGCGTTCTCGCGCGGTGTTGATCGCTCGGCGCGAGGGCCTCGGCGCGCCCTCTCTCCCCTTCCCTACACATCGTTCCTACGATGCGAAGGAATGGAACCGCAACAACGCAACGAGCGCTGCCGACCAGGTCCTTCAGCCGACACTTGACGAGGCCGGCACGTCGGAGAGCGATGAGACCAGGCTCCCTTGGAGGTCGATGCGTGACGCCCTCTCGGACCCGGTGGGCTCACATCCGGGACGTGTCACTCCCTTCCTGGTCCGCTCGAATTACGGCAGTTCGGGAATCCCGGGAAGGCGGGGAGTGCGGACCGACCGACAGCCCGCCACCACCGTCACCGGCCGCATCTCGCGCTTCGTGGTCTTCGAGCACCTGAACGAGAAGATCGTCTACGAGGGCCCGCGGTTCAGCATGAACGAAGCCGGGATGCTGCAGAGCTTCCCGCCGGACTATCCGTGGTCAGGTACGGCGCAGGCGCAGCAGGTCGGCAACGCCGTACCGCCCCTTTTCGGTGCGCACCTGCTGAGTTCCGCTCTCGGACTCCCCCAGCCGGAGCCGGAGACGCTGAGGAAGCCGTGGCAGCCGGCCACCGAGGAACAACGGGCCAAGCTGCGAAGCAACGGCTGCGGAGCCGCCGACGCCTGCACCGACAGGTGTCCGCAGCCCAAGGACCAGGTGCCGCCGCCTTCTTCCATGCGTCCACGCAAGACCAAGAAGGCGGCGACGAAGTAGCCCGAGCGCCGCGCCGGGTCAGTCCTCGGTTTTCCTGCCCCTGACCGGCGCGGTCTCGAACAGCTCCGCAAAGTAGTCGGTGAGCGCGACCACGGAATCCTCCGGCACAGGATCCTCGTCGGGCCCCTTCGGGAGTTCGTACCGCTCGACAGGTGCCGCCGATTCCGCTTCCGCGATCCAGTCCCGCAGATGGACGGGGTCGCGGGGCAGGTCGGGCGCGAGGATGTCGTAGATCAGGGTGGCCCCGGCCGCGTTGATCGCGACGCTGAGGCCATCCACCTCTCGGCCTGTGGTGACCAATCCGTTCTTGAGCAGGCGGACCACGGCCTGCGCAGTGGGACGGTGGTCGATTATCTCCTTCTTCAGGACGCTGTGGATGAGGTCCTGGTTTCTGCAGGCTGCCTCGACGGGCTCGTAGTCCGCTCCGTTCCTGAACAGCTCCGCTGCCCACCACAGGCGTGAGAAACACTGTCGGTCGGCAGGTCCCCGGAAGCGCTCCGCGGGGACACGCCTTTCCGGCCTCCTCGCCGTCGGTTCCGAAAGGTGCCGCCAGACCACGTAGTCGGGAGCCACCGCCAGTGCGAGGTGGTTCCACAGACGCTTGTCCGCCGCTTCTCGTCGTCTCAGGCGCAACGTGGCATGAAGCCGTGGCGCGAGCCATGCGTCAGCTCGGGTGCGATCCTCCCGAAACTCGAACATGGCGTCTTCCACGAGGCTTCGGATCGGCTCGACCCACCATCTGGCGTCGTCCTCCGGAAGCGGCTCGACGACCTTGGCGAGGTCGATGCCCGCGTGCACCTGTTCACCCTTGAGCAGCCCCTCGGTGAGAAACGGGTCGGCGGTCGAGGAGTCGAGCAGCGCCAGACGCTCCGGGACATGGCTGGGTTTGGTGATCACGTCTCGCTCTCCCGGTTCATCTGTTCCAGCCCGCGAATGACGTAGGCGAGGGCCTTGGTGGCATCGGCTCGGCGGATCGCCGCGTAATGGATGCGGGTCTGGAGTTCCACCCAGCCCGAGTCGCCGGTGCGACGGCGGTGCACCTGTCGTAGCGCCTCCTCGACGTGTACGCCGGGGACCACGTCCGGGAGCATCTCCCGCAGCACCTCTCCCCGCCAACCGGTCGGGAAGACCGGACCTGCGCCGGGTTCCACCTCCAGGTCACCGATGGCACCGTGGAACACTGCCGTCCAAACGTCGGTGGCCATCTGGGCGACCAAGAGGTCACGTACCTTGCTCTCCAGGGCGGAACCGTTGCTGTCCAGTAGTCCGAGGATCCCCTCGACATCGGTGTTCACGAACACCGTCGGGACCCGGGCGGAAGCGTCCACGGCCCAGGGGGCATCGGCATACGCCTGCAACCATTCCCGCGCACTCTTCTTGAACGAGGCTCTCCGCACTTCCAGTCGGAGCTCCTGAACCGGATCGTCCGAGATCGTGTCGACGACCCAGTTCCGGTCGGTCTCGGCGATGGACCGCCCCCGCACTCCGTCCACCGTCCCCACCGCGTACGCGGCGAGGGAGGCACGCCCCAGGTGGTCGTCACGGAGCACCTCGACGGAGCCCGACCAGTCCCGGCCGTCCTCCGTGTCCCGCGTGAGATCCGTGGACGTACGGGCATTGGTCTCGCCATCGGTCACCACGGCAATGACGCGCAGCTCTGACCAGGCGGCATCCGACGCGTTCGCACCAGGCGGCAGCGTCGCGGAGAGCCCGATCGTGGCGCTCACCCAGTCGGCGTGGCCCGCGATGCCGAGCGCGACGGCCTGCTGCTGGGTGGAGAACGCGGTGGTCTCCAACTGGTCCCGGGTGCCGTCGGGCAGTTTGAGGGAGACAGACGTCACCCGGAGTGTGACCGGCCGATTGAGCCGAGCGTAGGGGTAGGACTTCACGCGTCACTCCCCCTTGCCGGCACGGAGTTCGAGGACGAGGCTCGTGAACATCGCCCTGACCGGATGACTGGTGACGTCGGTGCGGCCACGGAACGTCGCGCGTCGTGTGCCGGGCGGGAAACGCAGGATCCCGTCCTCCACCTCACAGCCGTCGACGGCCACGAGTTCCGCCCAGTCGAGCTTCGGACGACCACCGGAGCGCACGTCCAACTGGGCCACCGGCGCCATCGGGACGATCTCGTCGCCGCGCGGGATCTTCACCTCCGCGGTGATCCGCCACTCTCCTTCGTCGCCGATCGTCGCGTCGAGTGCCTCCAGTTCCGGCACTACCGGCCCCGTGGGCACCTTGGCCTTCGGCTTCTTCTTCACGGTCAACGCCTTGCGCAGGGCCTCGCCGCCCTCGGCAGCGCCGCCCCCGCGCTTCGGTCGTGCGACGAGTTCCTTGACAGCCTTGTTTGCCTCGGTGGTCAACGCATTGATCCGCCGATACGCCGAGGGCGACCAACGCAGAGCCAGTTCTTCCGTCTGCCCCCACCGGTCGTGCTCGGGCGGTTCGGCCGCCCTCAGGAACTCCTCGGCCTCGGTCGCGAAGGGGGCCGATTCACCGGCGGCCTCTCCCACCAAGAGGACCGCCTGAAATGCATTGGTGCCGATAGGCAGGTTCGGGACCAATGCCTTCTTGACGGTCATACGGTTGCCTCGTAGCGAATGCATCTGGTTCTTCGACCCGTTCTTCTTCTCCTCGCCGTCGCTCATGACATCGGTGACCAGCAGGATCGCCTGGTGCGTCCCAAGAGTTCCGCCCTTTGGGCCTCCGGACAGCGGCAGTTTCAGCGGAATGCTCCGCGCCACCACCTGACCGGCCTCGGTGAGCCGATCCACGGTGACGCCCTCGTAGTGCGCCCGCAGGGCACGGGTCCTGGAAGGCTGCTCGACGGAAGGGTCGACCTGCTCCTCCTCCACGACGACTTCACCGTTGCGCATCGTGCGGACAGATGCCTCCAGGAGCGGAAGCCTGCCGCCCCCGCCGGTCATCGCGGCCCAGAAATCGCGCCCCAACGCCTCGACCAGACGGCGGTGCATCCTGCGAATGTCGCGGGTGTCCTCGCCGCCTTCCTCTTCCTCCCCATCCACGCCCCCATCTTCATCATCCTGGGACGCGCGTTCGTCGAGGCTGGCCACGTCCTGGGCGCCGACGACGAGGAAGGACGTGCCCGGTTCGTCGCTGTCCCGGGTGAGATGGAGACGGGCCACGGTCTCCTCGTCCGCCCACCACGAGCGGGCCACCTCGGCACCGGGGGTATCGGGGTCCGGCCGTCCGAGCCAGGCGGGACCCGCGTACGGCACACCCTCTACCTCCCGCCAGGGAAGTTCCAGGCGGCCGATGACCCGCCGCTCGGTACGCCCTTCGTGGGGCTCCGACAGGGTGGAGTTGACGAGTACGAGGCCAAGCGCACTGGTTGCCCAAAGCGTCGCCTTCCCCAGGCCGTACGAACCCCCCGCGCCGGGTCCGGACTTGAGGCTCTCCAGCTGACGCCTGATCACGGCGGCGAACTTGCCGTCCTCGTAGTCGTCGCCGGTGAGACCCGACGCGTTGTAGTCATCGATGCGCAGCAGGACGAGGCGCCCCTTCTCGTACATGTCGCGCACCCCGGCATCCACAACCCGGCCGACCTTCTGATTCCCGGCGGCCTCCGAGACAGCGGAGTAGTGCGGGAAGAGGTCGTTCCAGAGGATCGCGTCGCGGAAGTCGTCCAAGAACTTCCCCGTCAGCTCGTGCAGGGTGTAGCGGACCCTGACGGGGCGGCCTGTCTCCTTCCGGCGCTCGTCGAGGCTGTTCTGGCAGGTCTCGCGGGCCAAGACCTGGACGTCGGCGTCGAAGGCGAAGGCAGCGGCATTGCCCAGGTCACGGCCACCGTCGCGGTAGCCGGGGCGGTGGTACCAGAAGACCGGGAGGCCGGCCTGGGTGTCGGTGGTACGGGTGTGCACCGTGCCCACATCCGTGCCGAGCGCCCTGGCGATGTCTGTCATGACGGTCGGGCGGGGAGTCGACCTGCCGGTGATCCAGGCGGACACGGCAGCCCGGGTCAGCTCGAGCTCGTCGGCCAGTTCGGCCTGCGTCTTGCCCGCGAGCTTGAGTTGTCGAGCCAACCAGGGCCCGAACTCCTCACCTGTTTCCACGCGTTGCCTGCTCTTTCATCGGTCCCATGCTCCTCGCATGTCGTGGACCACGAGGTTAATTTGACACACGCGACAGCGTCAACCAACAGTTGATCGAGCCCGATCGCCCCTGCTGCTTCGTCCTCGTGTCCAAGTTGCCTCAAATGATCAACTTTCGCCCTCTATGCGCCATTTCCGCAAATGGAAGGATCAACTCCCCTCGTTCAAGCGGAAGTTGTGCTTGCGCATTCGAGTGACGATCGATACCGTCGTTGACGATGGGGATTCCATCTCGCTCACAAAACCCGAAATCGGGAGAGCCGGGCGACAAGGGGAGAAGTGCGCCCGAAATCTAGCCACACACGCCGCCGGACCCCAAACGGAAGCATCTTCTGAAAAGGACTGGCCATACGAGACTCCGGCCCCCTAGCTTGATTCATCGGAAGGAAGTCTCAGCCCGAAGTTCCAACTTTCTCCGTTCCATTCCACACGGGGGCGCGTGCTCACATACACCCCTGTGCAACTGCACGATGCGACCTAAGGGGTGTATCACTCGATGAATGAACAGGACGACGACGAATCGTTGGACTCGCAGCGGGACTCCAGTTCATTTTGGTTAGAAATCATGATGGCAAGTAGCAAGGTCGAGGCCCGGGAAATTCTTTTGCGTTTCGACGTGCCCGAAGAGGAATTCGCCAACCGGTTCCCCTCCTTGGCGAAGCTGGTTCAGGGGCTGCCGGACGAGTCCGATCCCCCGGCCTGATTCAGCACATCGCAGGCCGAAGTATCAGTCTCGCAACAACCAACGTCTTCCCCGTGAGCCCGCCGCTTCACGAAGGCACTGTAGAAATCACGACCAGCGCCACGACGAACATGGGCCGGCCGACGATGCCGACGGTCGGCCCGCCGTTCGATTTTTCACCCGGACCTTTGACACCCCAGGAGCGCAGTAGCAGTGCTGTCTTCGCCCTCACCGGTAATCCAAACCGTTCTCGAACAGTCCTCGCGCGTCCTGCAGACTTACGCCGTGGACCCTGGCCTCGTGGCCGAACACGCCAATGGTGAGCGACGTATCACCCAGGGTGGATATGGCGACCGCCAGCTTTTCGAACTCGTTCAGAACGCGGCGGACGAAATGACCGAAGAGGAGGGCGGGCGAGTTCATGTCATCCTCACGGAAACCCACTTGTACTGCGCGAACGAGGGCAATCCGGTGACCCCGGAAGGCGCGGAGACAATTCTTCGGATGAGTATGTCGAAGAAGCGTGGGGGCCAGATCGGTCGTTTTGGAGTGGGTGTCAAATCGGTTCTCGTGGTGACCGATGCACCGGAATTCTTCAGCAGCACCGGAAGTTTCGGATTCGACCGCGCCTGGTCGTACGAGCAGATCAAGGCCGTGCCTGGCATGACGGCACGCTATGGCCCGGAGTTCGACGCCCCCGTGCTGCGGATGGCCCGGCCTCTGGACGTACAGGCCGAGCGCGCCTCCGATCACGTCCTCAACGAGCTGCTGAGCTGGGCCACCACCGTCGTTCGCCTGCCTCTGCTCCCGAAGGCCGACGACCGGCTGGGCCAGGACATGCACGGCGGACGTGGCAAGGACCACGGCGAACCCCGCGAGGAGTTCCCGGCCGGCTTCCAACTCTTCTCGCCGCACGTCGCGAAGGTCGTGCTGGAGGACCGCCGGCCCCGGCCCATGGCGCGTCGGACGCTGACCGCCCGGCAGAGCGGCGACCTGCACACGGTGGTCGAGGAGCGGACAGGGAAGGCCGTCACCACCGACCGGTGGTGCGTGTTCACCACCCGCCACGAACCCGGTCCGGCGGCCCGCAACGACGCCGGAGAGCTGCACGACCGGATCTCGCTCGACCTCGCGTGGGCCGTCCCGGCCCTGGAGAAGGATCGGGAGAGCGGCCTGTACGTCAGCCCGCAATCACGTGGCCGCGGGAAGTTCTGGTCTTTCTTCCCGACCAAGTACGAGATGTCGCTGAGCGGCATCCTCAACGGCGCCTGGAAGACGAACGAGGACCGGCAGAATCTCCTCGACTCCTCGCCCTTCAACCAGGAGATGATCCGAGCGGCGGCACAGCTGGTCGTCGAATCGCTCCCGGCTTTGGCAACCGTCGAGGACCCGGCCGCCTACCTTCCCCTGCTGCCCGGCCGTGTGAAGGAGGCGATCAGTTGGGCGGACGAGTTCCTCACCGAAGAGATCTGGATGCGTACCGCGGTGAACGCATCACTTCCTGACCAGGACGGCGTGCTGCGCGTGCCGACAGAGCTGCGGGCGCATCCGCGTCCCAAGGATCCTCGGAAGGAATCGAAGTCTCTCCTACGTTGGCTTCGGTTGTGGCACGAGTGCCCGGACCGTCCGGCGAACTGGCTGCATCCGAGCGTCGAAGCGAATTCTCTGCGCTCCGGCAAGGTCGAGCACATCCTGGATGCAGCCAAGCACCAACGATCCGACGTTCGCGAGTGGTTGGAGGCCCTTGTCGAAAGCGGCACCGCGCAGGCATCCGCGACGGCAGTCCGCATCCTCGCCGACATGATCGAAGTGGGGTCGCCGTTCGTCGAGGACGCCCGCAAAGCCCACATTGTCCTCACCGAGGAGCATGGTTTCATCGCACCTGTGCACGGCAAGGTCTACCGTCGCACCGACCAGGACGGACTGCGCGAGTCCCTGGTGTACGTGGTCGACGAGCTCGCCCAGGACCCCTCGCTGGCGCACGCGCTTGACGTCCTGGGCATTCGGGAGGCCGACATCGAGGGGCGGTTCGACAGCATTCTCGATCAGGGCTTCGACCACTACGGCCAGTCGGACTGGGAGCGGTTCTGGGAGCTGTTCCGTCAGGCAGGCGTTCGTCGCCTGGGGCACAAGGTCCTGGAGCGAGTGCCCGCTGTGCGCTCGACGCTGCGGGTGCGTACCGCCGACGGTAGGTTCCGACCGGTCGAGGACTGCATGCTGCCGGGTGTCGTGGTCGACGCGAAGCGGGACCCGAGCATCGCCGTCGACATGGCGTTCCACTCCGATGACACCCCCTTCTTCTCCCAGGTCGGTCTGCGGGAACGACCGTCCGGCGGGATCCGGCCCCAGGAGGGCGAGGCGTGGTACGACGAGTACCGCGAAGCCCTCCACACCTCCTACCTGCGCCGCCTGGACAGCAGCGCCCCGCGGCCCGCGCTGAACCGGATGAAGACCGATGGCGCCCCGATCGGCGGCCCGCTCCACCTCTTCCGCGCTCTCTCCGAGGAATCCCGCGCCGCCTTCCTTAAGGTGCTGCCCGACGACGCCGTGGTGGACAACTGGACGCGCCAGATCGGTACGCAGACCAACACCCGGCAACCAGTCGCCTCACCGATCCGGTGGATGCTGTGGAAGTACGGGACGGCCGTCACCTCTCAGGGGATCAAACCGCTGAAGGAGGCCGTCGGCCCTCAGCTCTCCGCCTACCGCGACGTATTGCCGGTGGCCGAGATCTCTTCGGAGAAGGCCCGTAAGTTGAGGCTCCCGACCACCGTCGACGAGGTCCCCACCGACCGCTGGAACGCGCTCCTCGACGAGGTGACCCGCAGCGAGGACGACTCCTTCGTCGGCGCCACCTACGTGATGCTGACCCGGTTCGGCGCGGACTTCCCGGAGGACTCGCTGACCCGTTGCCGGACCGGTGACACCTGGGAGACGCGACCCGACAGCGAGATCACCGTCGCCGTCGGCACAGCTCAATACCAGGCGCTGCGCGCCGAACAGCTCCCGGCACTGCTCGTACCGACTGCCGACGACGCCGAGCTGATGATCGAGAAGTGGGGCATGCTCCGCTATGCCGACGTGATCAGCCTGGAGACCCGTGAAGTCACGGACGGCGACCCCGTTCCCCTGGTCGAGCTGTTCCCCGCCCTGCGGCAACGCCTGAACAGCGGGAACCGCAACAGCTTGGTGCAACGGTGCAGCGAACTGGAAGAGGTCACCCGCACACCGAACGGCACGCGCACCTCCCCTCTGGACGCCGTGCGCCAGGACAGCACCGTCAAGGTCCGTGTTCCTCTGGACCCTGAGCCGATGCTGCGACTGATCGACCGCGAACTTGGCCTGGGCCTCGGTGCCGCCGGTTGCCGTGCAGTGCTGGAGCACCAAGACCGTATGGCACGGGACAGCGAGCTCAAGGCGGCGCAGAAAGCGGTGCGTGAGGCCAAGGACGTCGTGGCCAAGATCGAACTGCTGATCGGCGCGGACCCGCTTCGGGCCGGCCTCCCCGAGGGGTTGATGGAGGCCGAGTTGCAGGCGACCGACGGAGTGGAGCCGTCCGGGCACCGGATCGCGCAGATGGCGTTCAACGCCCACGGTGACGGGGTGCTCCACCAGCACGCTCGGGACATCCAGGCGCGGTTCCCCAACGCCCCGGTCGGATACAAGGGCTCGTCGGCGGCCATCGCGTTCGTCTCGGAACTGAGGCTGCCTCTCGCGTTCGCCGGTTCGAAGACTCCCTCCCCGCCTCCGTTCGAGACCGTCGAGGGACCCCGGGACTTCCCGAGCCTCCACGAGTACCAGGAGGACCTGGTCCGGAACGTCTCCACCATGCTCGACCGACTGGCGCCCCAGCGCGGCATGTTGTCGCTGCCCACGGGTGCCGGCAAGACCCGGGTCACCGCCGAGGCCGTGATCCGATGGGTAAAACGGGTCGGAGACCTCAAGGGACCGCTGTTGTGGATCGCGCAGACCGAAGAATTGTGCGAACAGGCCTTCGAGAGTTGGAAGTTCGTCTGGAGCAAGGTCGGAGCGGAGCGTCCGCTCACCATCAGTCGTCTGTGGAGCTCCTACGAGGTCGGCGAGGTCGACGACCATCCCCACCTGGTGATCGCCATCGATGCCAAGCTGGAGCGGTGCCTCGCCACCGATCAGTACGCCTGGCTGCGCCAGGCCGCACTGGTGATCGTGGACGAGGCGCACACCGCGACCTCCAAGCGATACACCGAGATCCTGGGCCAGTTGGGGCTCACCCAGTACGAGACCGGGCGGCATCTGCTCGGCCTGACCGCCACCCCGTTCCGGAACCGCAACGAGGACGAGACCCGCCGTCTGGCCGGCCGCTTCGGCAATCGGCGACTCGACGAAGGGGTCTTCCCGTCGGGCGACCCGTATCGCGACCTCCAGGACTGGGGCATGCTCGCCCAGGTCGAGCACCGCACCCTTGAGGGCGGCCATATCGAACTCACCCGGGACGAGAAGACACACGCCGATCGCATGGCCGTGCTCTCCCGTTCCGCCGAACAGCGGCTCGCCGACGACCACGCACGCAGTCTCCGCATCGTCGACTCGGTGGCCGAGCTGCCCGACGGCTGGCCGACCCTGCTCTTCGCCACCTCGGTCGACCACGCCAAGTACCTTGCGGCCATGCTCAACGACCGGGGCATCTCGTCCGCCGCCGTGGACTCGACGACCAGCACGCAGGACCGCCGCAATCGCATCGAGAACTTCCGAAACGGACGTATCCAGGTCCTCACCAACTACGGTGTGCTCACCCAGGGATTCGACGCTCCGGCCACTCGTGCCGTGGTCGTGGCACGGCCGGTCTACAGCACCAACGTGTACCAGCAGATGATCGGTCGCGGACTGCGCGGACCACGGAACGGCGGCAAGGACACCTGCCTGATCCTCAACGTCAGCGACAACATCGCCAACTTCGACACCGACCTCGCCTTTACCGAGTTCGAGCACCTCTGGAGCCGGAAGTGACCGACGTCTACCAGGACAGCCCTCCGCTCACCGACGAGCAACTGGCCGTCGTCGAACAACCCTGGGACGCGCGTGTCCTGGTCACCGCGGGCGCCGGAGCGGGGAAGACGCACACCCTGGTGCGCCGGCTCGACGCACTGTGCGGCCAGGAGGACCCGGACCAAGCGCTGGAGGCGGCCGAGATCCTGGTGCTCACCTTCTCCCGAGCCGCCGCCCGGGAGCTGCGTGAACGGATCTCCAGGCACGGGGCACGAGCCCACAGGGTGCGCGCCCGCACCTTCGACTCCTGGGCCTACGAGGTGCTCCTCCAGGCGGAGCCAGGCGGCGAGTGGGGAGCGGTCGACTTCGACGAGCGGATCGCCGCCGCGACCCGCGCCATCGAGAAGGGCGCGCTGGAGGTCGGCGACGCGGTGCCACCGGCCCATGTCGTGATCGACGAGGTACAGGACCTGCTGGGTGGGCGCCGCGAACTGGTGGAGACGCGGGCCGCGTCCACGGCGACCTCGTCGGCGACGGTGAACAGCCCGTTCAGGTCACTGACCTGCCGCCCG
>NZ_JBEYFC010000229.1:0-13415 GCF_040634175.1 Streptomyces sp. NPDC007162 | reverse complement strand
GAGAAGGAGAACGACGACCGTGACGACCATCGCGGTGACTGGGCACATGGACCTTACCGAGGACAGCATCCCTCTGGTCCGCACCGCCCTGGACTCACGCCGACGTCAGGCAGCCGGTGCCGGAACGTACGGTGCGAGTTCCGCTGCCAGTTCTTCGTGGACGCGGACCTTGAGGAGGGTGCCCTCGGCGGTGTGCTCCTCCGAGAGGACCTCGCCCTCGTTGTGCGCGCGGGCGACCAGCTTGCCGTGGGTGTACGGGACCAGGGCCTCGATCTCCACCGACGGGCGGGGCAGGTCGTTGTCGAGGAGGGCGAGCAGTTCGTCGATGCCCTGGCCCGTGCGGGCCGAGACGGCGATGGACCGCTTCTCGACGCGGAGCAGGCGCTGCAGGACCAGGGGGTCCGCCGCGTCCGCCTTGTTGATCACGACGATCTCCGGTACGTCGGTGGCGCCGACGTCCCTGATCACCTCGCGCACGGCGGCCAGCTGCTCCTCGGGCGCCGGGTGCGAGCCGTCGACCACGTGCAGGATCAGGTCGGAGTCGCCGACCTCCTCCATGGTGGAGCGGAAGGCCTCGACCAGGTGGTGGGGCAGGTGGCGGACGAAGCCGACCGTGTCCGCCAGGGTGTAGAGGCGGCCGCCCGGGGTCTCGGCCCGCCGGACCGTCGGGTCCAGGGTCGCGAACAGGGCGTTCTCGACCAGGACACCGGCGCCCGTGAGGCGGTTGAGCAGAGAGGACTTGCCGGCGTTGGTGTAGCCCGCGATGGCGACGGACGGCACCTTGTTGCGGCGGCGCTCCTGGCGCTTGATCTCGCGGCCGGTCTTCATCTCCGCGATCTCCCGGCGCATCTTCGCCATCTTCTCGCGAATCCGCCGCCGGTCCGTCTCGATCTTGGTCTCACCGGGACCACGCGTGGCCAGGCCGCCGCGACCGCCACCCATCTGCCGGGACAGCGACTGACCCCAGCCTCGCAGCCGCGGCAGCATGTACTGCATCTGCGCGAGCGCGACCTGCGCCTTGCCCTCGCGGGACTTGGCGTGCTGGGCGAAGATGTCCAGGATCAGGGCGGTCCGGTCGATGACCTTGACCTTGACGACGTCCTCCAGCTGGATCAGCTGGCCGGGGCTCAGCTCACCGTCGCAGATGACCGTGTCGGCGCCCGATTCGAGGACGATGTCGCGCAGCTCCAGGGCCTTGCCGGAGCCGATGTAGGTGGCCGCGTCGGGCTTGTCGCGGCGCTGGATGACGCCGTCGAGCACCAGCGCCCCCGCCGTCTCGGCGAGGGCGGCCAGCTCCGCGAGGGAGTTGTCCGCGTCCTGTGCGGTGCCCGAGGTCCACACCCCGACCAGTACGACCCGCTCCAGTCGGAGCTGTCGGTACTCGACCTCGGTGACGTCCTCGAGCTCGGTGGAGAGGTTGGCGACACGGCGCAGGGCCGCGCGCTCGGAGCGGTCGAACTGGTCGCCGTCCCGCTCTCCGTCGATCTCGTGGCTCCAGGCGACGTCCTCTTCCATCAGGGCATCGGCCCGAAGACCGTCGGAGTAGTCCTGCGCGAGGCGCCTGGTGTCCTGGGAAGGGGAAGAAGAGGAGGTCATTGGGTCCTTTGTGTCGATGGAATGCCGAAGTCGGCGGTTGTCGCTGCGACAACTGTTCAACGTACGAGTACCCGGGGAGATTCCCGCTGACCCGTGCCGTGCCGACCCCATGATGGTCGCACGGCACGCGCCGCCCCGGCACCGTGTTATTCCCGCGGCCGCCCGGGCGTCACTTGTGCCTCTGCTTGCGCGGGGCCTGCTTGGCCGGTGCCTGCTTCCAGTCCGGGTGGCCGGGCATCGGCGGGGTCTTCTCGCCGTACAGCCAGGGGTCGAGGAAGCCGGTGAGGTCGTGGCCGGCGACCGCGGAGGCCAGTCGGACGAAGTCGGCGGTGCCTGCGTCGCCGTCCTTGTGGCGCTGCACCCAGATCCGCTCCAGGCGTTCGAAGGCGGCCCTGCCGATCTCCTGGCGCAGGGCATAGAGGACGAGGGCCGCGCCGTCGTAGATGTTCGGCCGGAAGATGCTGATCTTCTGGCCCGGCGCGGGGGCCTTGGGCCGTGCGGGCGGTCCGCCGGAGGCGCGCCAGGCGTCGGATTCGCCGTAGGCCGCCTTCATGCGGTCGATCATGGGGTGGTGGCTCTTCTCCTCCGCGTACAGCTCCTCGTACCAGGTGGCGTGGCCCTCGTTCAGCCAGACGTCCGACCACACGCGCGGGCTGACGCTGTCGCCGAACCACTGGTGCGAGAGCTCGTGGACCATGATCGACTCGATGTACCACTTGGGGTACGCGGGCTGGGTGAACAGGTTCTTCTCGAACAGCGAGAGGGTCTGGGTCTCCAGCTCGAACCCGGTGGTGGCCTGTGCCATGAGCACGCCGTACGTCTCGAACGGGAACGGCCCGACCTTGCTCTCCAGCCAGGCGATCTGGTCCGGCGTCCTAACCAGCCAGGGTTCGAGTTTCTTGGCGTCGGCGCTGGGGACGACGTCCCGCACCGGCAGTCCGTGCGGCCCCTTGCGGTGCAGCACGGCGGAGTGGCCGATGGAGACCTGGGCCAGTTCGGTGGCCATGGGGTGCTGGGTGCGGTAGGTCCAGGTGGTCCGCCCGCCGGTCCGGGCGGCCTCGGTGGGCAGGCCGTTGGCGACGACGGTGTAGTCGTCCGGGGCGGTCACGTGGAAGGTGAACATCGCCTTGTCGGACGGGTGGTCGTTGCACGGGAAGACCAGGTGGGCGGCGTCCGCCTGGTTGGCCATGGCGAGTCCGTCGGTGGTGCGCACCCAGCCGCCGTCCTGATCCTTTGCGGGCACCGGGTCGCTGGTGTGCTTCACCGTGATCCGGGTCCAGCTCCCCCGCCGCAGCGGCCGGTCGGGCGTGACGACCAGGTCCTCGCCGGCGCTCGCGTAGCCGGCGGGCCGGCCGTCGACCTCCACGGACTCGACCTTGCCGTGCGCGAAGTCGAGGTTGACCCGGTCCAGGTCCGCGGTGGTGACGGCGTCGATGGTGGTGACGGCCTGGAGCGGCTTGTCGTTGCGGCCGGGATAGGTGAAGGAGAGGTCGTACGAGGCCACGTCGTACCCGGGGTTGCCGAGGTACGGGAAGAGCCGGTCGCCGAGGCCCAGCGGGACCGGCGGTGCGCTCGCGCCCAGCAGGGCGACGGAGACGGCGGAGGCGAGGAGGGCGGCGGCCCGCCGGTGCCGGGACCGGCGGGTACGTCGCGGTAGCGGGCGGGTGCGGAGGGTGAGCGGCATGGACCACCGCTACCAGCGCGTTCCCGATGCGCGGCGACGACTCGCGACCAAACCACCCGAACGAGTACTTCACCGGCCCACGTCGGCCCCGCCGGGCCCGTCACTGGTGTTGTGCGCGGTCCACGTCGTACACGCCGGGTACGTTGCGCATCGCGCGCATCAGGGCCGGCAGGTGGGCCGCGTCGGGGAGTTCGACGGTGTAGGTGTGGCGGACCCGCTGCTGGCTGGGCGGCTCCACGGTCGCCGAGACGATCTCGGCCCCCTCCTGGGCCATCGCCTCGGTGAGGTCGGCGAGCAGATGGGGGCGGCCGAACGATTCGGCGACCAGGGTGACCCGGCATGCGGCGCTGTCGCCCCAGCTCACGGCCATCTCTGGGCGTCCGGTGCCCTTCATGTGGGCCACCGCGGCGCATTCCACGCGGTGCACGGTGACCACGCCCCCGCGTACCGCGAAGCCGGTGACCTCGTCGGGGGGTACGGGGGTGCAGCAGCCGGCCAGCCGTACGGTCACGTCGGGGCGGTCGGCGACCACGGCGCTGGCGGTGCGGGGGGCGGGTGCCTGGGGTTCGGGGACGGGGCGGCTGGGGACGGGGGCCGGTGGTTCCTCCGCGGCGGTCGCCGGGTGGGTGGCGATCCAGCGCTGGATGGCGATGCGGGCGGCGGGTGTGTGGGCATGCTCCAGCCATTCGCGGGAGGGCTCGGAGGCCGGGTCCTGGCCCATCAGGAGCTGGACGGTGTCGCCGTCCCGCAGGACCGTGCTGAGGGTCGCGAGCCGGCCGTTGACCCGGGCGCCGATGCAGGCGTGGGCGTCCTCGCCGTACTGGGCGTACGCGGCGTCGACGCAGGTGGCGCCCTCGGGGAGACCGAGGGTGCCGCCGTCAGGACGGAAGACGGTGATCTCGCGGTCCTGGGCGAGGTCCTCGCGCAGGGTGGACCAGAAGGTGTCGGTGTCCGGCGCGGCCTTCTGCCAGTCGAGGAGGCGGGAGAGCCAGCCGGGACGGGTGGGGTCGGCACGCTCGTCGTCGACGGTGTCGTCCGAGGTGTCCGCCGCGGGCGCGTCGCCGGCCTGCGCGTAGGGGTTGCCGAGGGCGACGACGCCCGCCTCGGCGACCTTGTGCATCTGGTGGGTGCGGATGAGGACCTCGGCCACCTGGCCGTCGGCGCGGGCGACCGCCGTGTGCAGCGACTGGTACAGGTTGAACTTCGGTACGGCGATGAAGTCCTTGAACTCCGACACCACCGGGGTCAGACAGGTGTGCAGCTCACCGAGGACGGCGTAACAGTCCGCGTCCTCGTTGACCAGCACCAGCAGCCGGCCGAAGTCGCAGCCGCGCAGTTCGCCGCGCTTGCGGCTGACGCGGTGGACGGAGACGAAGTGCCGGGGGCGGATGAGGACCTCGGCCGGGATGTCGGCCTCGCGCAGCACTCCGCGCACCTCGTCGGCGATGTCCGCGAGGGGGTCGTCCGCGCGGGCCGCGTTCGCCGCGATCAGCTCGCGGGTGTGCTCGTACTCCTCGGGGTGCAGGATCGCGAAGACCAGGTCCTCCAGCTCGGTCTTCAGCGCCTGCACGCCGAGCCGCTCGGCGAGCGGGATCAGGACGTCCCGGGTGACCTTGGCGATGCGTTCCTGTTTCTCGCGGCGCATCACGCCGAGGGTGCGCATGTTGTGCAGCCGGTCGGCGAGCTTGATCGACATCACCCGGACGTCACTGCCGGTGGCGACGAGCATCTTCCGGAACGTCTCGGGTTCGGCGGCGGCCCCGTAGTCGACCTTCTCGAGTTTCGTCACCCCGTCGACCAGGTAGCGGACCTCCGCGCCGAACTCCTCGCCGACCTGGTCGAGCGTCACCTCGGTGTCCTCGACGGTGTCGTGGAGCAGAGAGGCCGTCAGGGTCGTGGTCTCGGCGCCGAGTTCGGCGAGGATCAGGGTGACCGCGAGCGGGTGCGTGATGTACGGCTCGCCGCTCTTGCGCATCTGGCCGCGGTGCGAGGACTCGGCCAGGACGTAGGCGCGGCGCAGCGGTTCGAGGTCGGCGTCGGGATAGTGGGCGCGGTGCGCCTCGGCGACATGGCCGATGGCGTCCGGCAGTCTGCCGCGGGCGGCGTTGCCGAGCAACGCGGCCAGACCGAGTCGACGCAGGTCGATCCGGGGGCGGGCCTTCCTGCGGGCCACCGTGGGCACGACAGGACCGGGCGTCGCAGGGTTCGTGGCCTCCGCACTCATGGGCACCTCCGGCTCGTGTACCGGCGGACGGGGCCCCAGGGCATACGTGGCTCAGGGATGGGCGACGTCCCCCCGTCCGTGCCGGTGCTTGATGCTACCGAGCCCATCGCGCCCGATTGACCGGCTCCCGCCGAGCGTGAAACGGATCACCCAATCGAGCGACGATTTCGAGGTTTACGATTTTGCGCCACCTGTTCGGCGGGTGGCCGACGTTTTCCGCCATCGAGGGCGACGGCGACCGTGGATCCGGTGTCGCAGAGCGGCCCGGACCACGGTTCACGATGCCGGGTCGACTCAACGGACCGCGTTTTCCAGCCAGTCGGCGTCGATCTCGCCCTCGGCCACGATCACGGCGGGGCCGGTCATCTCGATCTCTCCGTCGGGCCGTTCGGTGATGACGAGCCGTCCGCCGGGCAGATCCACGGTGTACGTCACCGGGGTACCGCTGACGGCGGGGTCGGCGCCGTCACGGCGGATGGCGGCGACGGCGACCGCGCAGGCGCCGGTGCCGCAGGAGCGGGTCTCGCCGGAGCCGCGCTCGTGGACGCGCATCGCGACGTGGCGGGGGCCGCGGTCCACGACGAACTCGACGTTGACCCCTTCGGGGTAGGCCGACGGCGGGCTGAAGGGGGGCGGGGCGTAGAGGTTCCCGGCGTCGGCGAGGTCCGCGACGAAGGCGACGGCGTGCGGGTTGCCCATGTTCACGTTCAGCGCGGGCCAGGTGCGGTCGCCGACGGACACCGTGACGTCACCCTCCGGGAGGCGGGCGCGGCCCATGCCGACGGTGATGTCACCGGCCTTGTCGATGTGGACCGTCCTGACGCCGCCACGGGTGGCGACGGCGAGGTCCCCCTCGGTGACGTGGCCGGCCTGCTGGAGGTAGCGGGCGAAGACCCGGACGCCGTTGCCGCACATCTCGGCGACCGAGCCGTCGCCGTTGCGGTAGTCCATGAACCACTCGGCGTCGGCGGCCATCCCCCTGGCCTCGGGGTGCGCTGCGGAGCATACGACGTGCAGCACGCCGTCGGCGCCGATGCCGGCGCGGCGGTCGCACAGGGCGGCGACGGCGGCCGGGGTGAGGTCGAGGGCGTTCTCCGGGTCGGGGACGATCACGAAGTCGTTCTCGGTGCCGTGGCCCTTGAGGAAGGGGATGCTCATTCTTCGAGGGTAAGGGAGGGGTGCATGGTGGTTCGGGTGCGGGCCCGGTGGGGCTGGTCGCGCCCACTCTGCGGCAGCCGCATATCCGGCACAGCCCCGCGCCGCTGAAGGGGCGCTCCGGTGCGAGGCGTTCTCCCGGCTCAGCTCTGTTTCAGCGCAGGCGCGCCACGCGCCAGACGGCCAGGACGACCACGATCGCCACCAGCACCACGTAACCGATCACCACGCGCCAGTCGGGCCTGCGGCCCGAGCCCCTCGCCGGGATGCCCGGCCAGGTGTAGCCCACCCTGCGGGCCGCCGTCATGCCCCAGCCGGCCGCGCAGAAGCAGATCAGCAGGCCCAGCATCGCGATCACCGCGCCGCTGTCGCCGAAGTCGAAGGCGAGCGGGAAGGCGAACATCAGGGAGCCGCCCGCGGCCAGGCCCACGATGGGGGCCAGTTGCCACAGCCGCAGGCGGCGCTGCGGGCGGAGTTCGACCTCCACCTCGGGGCCGCTCGCGAACATCTCCTCCGGCTCGGGGCCGTCGGCGGTCACACCGCCGCCCACCGTGTCGTCCGGGCCGTCCGAGCTCAGCCTGTCCTCGGCCTCTTCGGTCTCACTGGGCCCGACCGCGACATGCTCGGTGTCATGTGCGGTGTCGCGAGGGCCGGCCTCCATCGCCACGCGCCCTCCCAACCTAGGACTCCACTTGCGATCGAAGCTCGATGATGGCACGGCGCCGGAGGCCAGGATGACCGGTGGCGCATCCCGATGCCATGACGTGATCAGGCTGTGACCGGTCGTTCGACCAACGCCAGGGCCAGCTGCGGAAGTTCCTCGCGGTCCGCCGCGGCCCCACTCAACCAGTGCACGCGCGGGTCGCGCCTGAACCATGAATCCTGACGGCGCGCGAAGCGTTTGGTGGCACGGACGGTCTCGGCACGGGCTTCCGCTTCCGTGCACTCCCCGGCGAGCGCCGCCAGGATCTGCTGGTAGCCGAGGGCGCGCGACGCCGTGCGGCCCTCGCGCAGCCCGCGCGCCTCCAGTGCGCGCACCTCGTCCACGAGTCCGGCCTCCCACATCCGGTCGACGCGCAGCGCGATGCGCTCGTCGAGTTCGGGGCGGGCCACGTCGACGCCGATCTGGACGGTGTCGTACACCGAGTCGTGGCCCGGCAGGTTGGCCGTGAAGGGGCGGCCGGTGATCTCGATCACCTCAAGGGCGCGGACGATACGGCGGCCGTTGCTGGGCAGGATGGCGCGCCCGGCCTCGGGGTCGGCGGCGGACAGCCTGGCGTGCAGGGCGCCGGAGCCGCGCAGGACGAGTTCCTCCTCCAGGCGGGCCCGGACCTCGGGGTCGGTGCCGGGGAACTCCAGGTTGTCGACGGCACCGCGGACGTACAGCCCGCTGCCGCCGACCAGGATCGGCCAGCGGCCCTCGGCGAGCAGGGCGTCGATGCGGGCGCGGGCGAGCCGCTGGTACTCGGCGACGGAGGCGGTGACGGTCACGTCCCAGATGTCGAGGAGGTGGTGCGGGACACCGGCGCGCTCCTCGGGCGTCAGCTTGGCGGTGCCGATGTCCATCCCCCGGTACAGCTGCATGGAGTCGGCGTTGACGACCTCCCCGCCGAGCCGTTGGGCCAGGAAGACGCCGAGGTCGGATTTTCCGGCCGCGGTGGGGCCGACGACGGCGATGACACGGGGGGCCGAGGGTGCGCTGCTCACCGCACCAGTCTCGCAAACCTCCGCGGCGGGTCTCGAACGAGTTACGTGACGGTCCGTGTCCGGGCTTCGTTGCCGTTGCGAGGTTCCCGCCGCCCACGAGAGGCGGCGACCGGGGTGGCGCCGACGGACGCACCGGGTCACGCGGGATTTCGCTCGCACGAGTAACGTATGGAGTGGATATGGGCGTTTTTGCATGGCTCCTCGGGAAGAAGTCGAAGGCGACGGAGGAGCCGGCCGCCGAGGAGACGGCCGGTGTCGAGCCGGCCGGGTCCGCGGCGCAGAGCACGGCGGAGGAGGTGGCCGGGGCGGCTGCGGCGGTGGACTCGGTGGCGGACGCGGCGGTGGCCGCCGAGGACGACGGCAGCGGCGGTGGCGGCGGTGCGGAGGCGCGTACGGAGCCGGAGCCCGGGTCCGACGCCGCGGGCGCCGCCGCCGAGAGCACCGAGATCCCCAAGCAGCAGTCCGCGAGGGAGGCCGCCGACAACGAGGCCGGTGAGAGCGCCCGCACATAACGGCCCGCGAGGGAAGGTGGACCATGGGTCTTTTGGAGAATTTGAAGGCCAAGCTCGCCCCGGCCAAGGACAAGGCCTCTCACCTCGCGCAGCAGCACGAGGACAAGATCGACAAGCTCCAGCACGGCATGGACAAGGCCGCGCGGGTCGTCGACGAGAAGACCAAGGGCAAGTACAGCGACAAGATCCAGACGGGTACGGGCAGGGCCAAGGACGCGATGGACCGGTTCGTGCACCCGGACGCCATGGGCGGTACGGCGCCTCACACCACCCCGACCCGGTCGGAGGGGCCGCCGCCGGCCTCCTGAGCCGCGCGGGTCCCGTGGAACGGCGGACGGCCGGGAGCCCGGTGACTCCCGGCCGTCCGCCGTTCCTCGGGCGCGTCAGGACCAGGCGGCCACGAGGTAGCAGACGCCGTACGGGGCGTCCTCGTAGAGGAGTTCACCGGCGAGGCCCGCGTTCTCGGCGGCGCCGGCGAGGACCTGCCAGGGCGCGCGGCCGGAGGCCTTGAGCCGGTGCGCCAGGGCGGCGTCGAGTTCCCTGATCGCCGCGAGGTCGGCCGCGCCGAGCGCCCGGGCGACCTCGGCGTCGAAGGGGGCGGCGCGCTCGTCGAGGTAACCGGGTGCTTTGAGGGTGCGGCAGGCGCTGGCGTCGCCCATGACCAGCAGCGCCACCCGGGCGGCCCGGCCCGCGAGTTCCCGGCCGGTCGCCACACACCGCTCCGCCTCCAGCGGCTCGCCGACACCGAGCGCCTCGACCGGGGCACCGGCCCATCCGTACCGCTCCAGCAGCCAGGCCCCGACGGCGAGCGAGCCGGGCAGCTCCCGCTCCCCGCCCGTCCCCTCGCCGGCCCGCCCGCCCTCCGGCCGGCCGGTGGCTCCCAGGTGTACGTCGATCCCGACGCCGTAGCCGCGGAAGGTGCCCCGGCTGCCCTGGGGGAACACGCCGCGGCCGGGCTGCTCCGCGGGGCCGATGACCAGCAGCAGGTCGGGGCGGGCCGCGGCGAGCACGCCGAGCGCGTCGGCGCAGGCGGCACGGACCGCGTCCAGTTCGGGTGCGGCGCCCGCCGCGACCTCGGGGACGAGGAGCGGCGGACAGGGGCAGACGGCGGCTGCGACAAGCATGGACGGCAGCCTACTTCCGACCCACGCGATCCACGCCGACTGCACCCGGACCCCGCCGGCCAAGCCCCGCGCGCGCCCGGGTCCGGCGCTGCTACGGCCAGGGCCAGGACTCCGGGTGGGTGCTCCATGCCAGTTCGGCCAGCCGGTACATCACCCGGTGTGTGGACATCGCGCCCTCGATGGTCGCGTAGTACGCGTCCCCGTCCCCGACCCGGTAGACCTGCCGGCGCTTCTGGCGCAGGACGACTCCCGGGCGGTGGGTACAGGCGATCTCGTACAGGCGGGCACGGGCCTCGTCCCGGGTGCCCTCGAAGTGCGCCACTTCCTCGACGTCGTAGTGGTTCCCGGTGGTCCGGTCGACGACGACCACCCAGCGCCCCATCCCCTGCCCGCCCCTTCTGGATGAGCCCGGCGCGCGCTCAGTGCGCCGCGCAGCCCCCCGCCGCCGCCGGCAGCGGCTCCGGTACCCCGATCTTCGGGAGGCCCAGCATGACACCCGCCGGTCGGGCCGCCTGCGCCGCGTTCCGCTTCTCCCAGGCGTCGCCCGCGCGGGTGCGCCGTACGCCGAGCGCCGGGCCCTCGGCGAGGAGGTGGTGGGGGGCGGCGTAGGTGATCTCGACCGTGACGACGTCGCCGGGACGGACCTCCTGGTCCGGCTTGGTGAAGTGGACCAGACGGTTGTCGGGGGCGCGGCCGGAGAGCCGGTGGGTGGCGCCGTCCTTGCGGCCCTCGCCCTCGGCGACCATCAGCTCCAGGGTGCGGCCGACCTGCTTCTTGTTCTCGTCCCAGGAGATCTCCTCCTGCAGGGCGACGAGACGCTCGTAGCGCGCCTGGACGACCTCCTTGGGGATCTGGCCGTCCATGGTGGCGGCCGGGGTGCCGGGGCGCTTGGAGTACTGGAAGGTGAAGGCCTGGGTGAAACGGGCCTCGCGGACCACGTGCAGGGTCTGCTCGAAGTCCGCCTCGGTCTCGCCGGGGAAGCCCACGATGATGTCGGTGGTGATCGCGGCGTGCGGGATGGCGGCGCGGACCTTCTCGATGATCCCGAGGTAGCGCTCCTGCCGGTAGGAGCGGCGCATGGCCTTGAGGACGGTGTCCGAGCCGGACTGGAGCGGCATGTGGAGCTGGGGCATGACGTTCGGCGTCTCGGCCATGGCGGCGATGACGTCGTCGGTGAAGTCACGGGGGTGCGGGGACGTGAACCGCACCCGCTCCAGGCCCTCGATGGTGCCGCAGGCCCGCAGCAGCTTGCTGAACGCCTCCCGGTCGCCGATGTCGGAGCCGTACGCGTTGACGTTCTGCCCGAGCAGCGTGATCTCGCTGACGCCCTCGGCCACCAGGGCCTCGATCTCGGCGAGGATGTCGCCGGTGCGGCGGTCCTTCTCCTTGCCGCGCAGGGCCGGGACGATGCAGAAGGTGCAGGTGTTGTTGCAGCCGACGGAGATCGAGACCCAGGCGGCGTAGGCGCTCTCGCGCCGGGTCGGCAGGGTGGAGGGGAACGCCTCCAGCGACTCGGCGATCTCGACCTGCGCCTCCTGCTGGATGCGGGCCCGCTCCAGCAGCACCGGCAGCTGGCCGATGTTGTGGGTGCCGAAGACCACGTCGACCCAGGGGGCCTTCTTGACGATGGTGTCGCGGTCCTTCTGCGCGAGGCAGCCGCCGACCGCGATCTGCATCCCGGGCCGGTCCGCCTTCCTCGGCGCGAGCCTGCCGAGGTTGCCGTACAGCCGGTTGTCGGCGTTCTCCCGCACGGCGCACGTGTTGAAGACCACCACGTCGGCGTCCCCGTCCGCCCCCTCGGGCGCGCGCACGTATCCGGCCTCCTCCAGCAGCCCGGACAATCGCTCGGAGTCGTGCACGTTCATCTGGCACCCGTAAGTGCGCACTTCGTAGGTCTTGGGTGCCTGAACGTCCACTACCGGGCTCCGGTCGCTGCTGCTGGTCATGCGTCAAGGGTAGGCGGTCTTGTAAGCAGCCCCGGCGCCGTCCGCTCCCGTTCGTGCTCCGGAGCCGGAGGGAGGTACCGGAGAGCACCGCAGCCGCGTCCCTCGTGAAGATCGCGATGCGAGCGCAGCCGGGGAGTGCGCCGCGCGGACCGGCCGTGGGCCGGGCGGTCCGCTCGGCTGAAAGTCCGGCTCGCCCAGGGCGCAGGTGAGCCGGACGACGGTTGCGACGAGAAGCGGCGGGACCGGCTGCGGCACAGGCGTCTGCGGCCCGCCGGGCGTCTACGGGCAGGGCTCCTGCGCAGCGTCGACGCCGGGCGGGCAGGGCGGCCGGGACGGACGTCAGCTCACCGCCGCGGCGATGGCGCGGGCGCAGACCAGCGACTCGTTCTTCGAGGTGTCGACTTCGATGTCGTAGACGACACCCTTGTGCACGATCTCGGCCTGCGAGGCCGCCATGCCGGTCGTCCGGTCGCCGCGGGCGATCTCGCGGCCGGCCGCGGTCTCGGGGTCGCAGCGCACCCCGACCCACAGCACTTCGAGTCCTTCGAGATGCTTTCGCGTCCGCTCCTGGGAGGCGCCGCCGCCGAGGAACACGTCGTCGATGATCACGTGGGCCCCGGCCCGTGTCATGGCGGCGATGCCCGCCATCCAGGCGGCCTCGATCTCCCTGAACCCGGCACCGACCTCGACCTCGCCCTGGTCGCCGAACGTGATCCCGGAGTCCTGAGCGGTCATCGACCGGGGCAGCCTGGCGATCAGGTCGTCCACGCCGAGGGCGATCCACGGGGTGGGCAGGATCGCCTGGAGGCACCGGCTGATCCCGGTCTTGCCGGAGCCGGATCCACCGTTCAGCACGATGACTTGGGTGCTCATGCGTCGGACTCCCTTTCCACAGTGGTGCGTTCGTCTGTCGGGGTGCCGCGTTCGACGGCGATCCCGGTCACGATCAGTGTGTCGCCCGTAGCCCACCGTCCGTCGAATCCGGTCAGCGCGCGGCCGAGCGGTTCAGGGGAGCCGGAGCACGATCCGCGTGCTGGAACGGGCCCGGTGGACACCGCCGACGGCATCGCCCTCCGGCCGGCGTCGTCGCGTCGAACGCCCGTTCCGGCACCTACGCGCTCCAGACCGGGGTCAGTGCCGGCGGCGCCATCCAGACCGTCAGCGGTCTCAGCGCCGGCGGCACCTGCCTGCTGGTCGGCCGGGCCGAGGTGGCCACCGCCGGTGAGGAGGTGGCGGTCGGCGTGAAGAGCTTCGGCGGTGCGGAGACGTACCTGCGGACCTCGACCACGTCCTGCACCCAGCAGCCCGTCTTCTTCACGACGGGCGTCTCCGCCACCTCCGCCGGTGTCCACTGCTACAAGAACGACGGTTCGGCTGCCGGTTACTGCGACGACCACTCACTGATCAAGCTGTCGTAACGGCAGCCGCCGCGGGGGGGGCGGGGGCAACCCGCCCCCCCCCCCCCGG
>NZ_JBEYFC010000228.1:0-13446 GCF_040634175.1 Streptomyces sp. NPDC007162 | reverse complement strand
GGTTCAAATCCCGTCAGGACCGCAAGAAACCGAGGCCCGCATCCCGCGAGGGAAGCGGGCCTCGGTCGTACCCACCGCCCCACAGGCCGCGCCCGCGGCGGAGCCGCAATCAGACACAGCAAATCCCGTCAGGACCGCAAGAAACCGAGGCCCGCATCCCGCGAGGGAAGCGGGCCTCCGCTGCGCCCCGGGTCTGCGGGACCCCGCGCCCAGCGCCTCTCTGCGCCGTGGCGGACGGGAAGCCGCAGAGCCGGCAGAGGGCGACCGGGAACGTGTCTGCGCCATTGACGGGGTCACATTCCGTCGGTACCCAGGGAGCAGGGCCCGGTTTTCCCCGGCCCCCTCTGGAGGTGGCATATGGCGGCTTCGGTGCGGCACGAGACGCGGGCGCTCCTGAGGGCCCATCTGGCGGCCGCCTCGTCGTACCGGCACCTGACCCGCCACTGTCCCGTCTGCCATCAGCTGCTGCGGCTGGCCATGGACTCCGCCCCGCGCCCGCCGGAAGCCCCCGAGGACGCCGCGGAGGACGAGCGGCCGGCCGGCGTCTGAGCCGGGCCCGGCCCAACACCCGTACGGCCATGGGGCGATGACGCCCCACGCCCCATTAGCGCACCCGGGGCGGCACAAACAACCCGTGCGGTATGTGACGGGAGTCACCGCATGAGTTCAGGAAACAGCGGTACTTACCCCTCTCCTACACCTAGTCAATTTAATATGTGCAATTGCACCACCCTGTCGGCTCACTCCGACACCCTTCCCCAGACTCCGCCAAGCCCGCTCACAGGGCCGCCGCATACGGTGGGCGAAGTCGCCAGAAGACCCCACAGGACGCCACAGGCGCACAAAAAAGATCGCGCTGGACCCGGCGGAGTCCAGCGCGATCTACGACGCACCCTGTGTCGCTTGCCTGAGAAGTTCTTGTCGGCCTGGGCGTGGGCCCTGTTGGGGCAGGTCCCGCGTCGCTTGTAGCTAGGGTTCGGGGCACCTCGACCAGTTGGGGGACCAGCCGGTTTGCCCGCTATTCAGTTGGTCAGGCCTCGCTGCGCTGCTGCGGAATACCCGCGAGCAGGGCGCGGACCTCAGCCTCGCGGTAACGGCGGTGTCCGCCGAGCGTGCGAATCGACGTGAGCTTGCCGGCCTTCGCCCACCGCGTGACCGTCTTGGGGTCGACACGGAACATGGTGGCGACCTCAGCCGGGGTCAGCAGCGGCTCGGCATCAGGGGTGCGAGCGGTCATGAGCGGCCTCCTCGGGAGAACCGAACCTTCTCGGTTCTTTCCTCTAAATTCTGCACCTTGACCCGCGTTGCCCGAAATGGCGGACGCGAGTCGAGTCGGTTATAGGACGAACGGCTTGTCCTCGGCACTACAACTACACCATCTGTCCAGCCGCGTCGGCCAAACCGATGGAATTGCCCTCCCAGGTAGTCATCAGCCGCGGAAGCCGATGGACCATGCCATAGCGGACAGTCACGCCACTGTGACGATCAGTCACAGTGGCGATCAGGAGTCACCAGACCCCCCAAAGCACGTAATGCGGAGAATCCGCCCACAGTGCACCACAGTTGGACGGAAGGAGTCTTCCCCGGACTCCTTGTCCTATTTTGGCACGAGGAGTGGCAAGAGGCGCAAGGGCCGGGTAAGTGTGATCCATCACCCTTGGCGCAAAAGCCCGGATCGGGCCCAACGTCCGTGAGTTCACTGAAGTGCCGTCAAGGTACGTTGTTTCACGGCATCTGGGCCGTGACGTACGTCACTCGCCCTGTACCAACCCGTCAGTCAGTACGGATCACCGGGCACGACCGCTCAGACGGCGATCAGTTCGCCGACCGCCGGTCCCGCACCGACCGCCACCGCTCCACCAGCCGCCCGTACGCCTCCCCGGCCGCGGCCCCGTCGCCCTGCCGCAGCGCCGCCACGCCGGCCGCCACGTCCGCCGCCGAGTGGTCGTCCTCCAGATCACCGGCGGGCAGCGCGTGCACCAGCCCGCCGTAGTCCAGTTCGACCAGCGAGCGCGGGTGGAACTCCTCCAGCCAGCGGCCGACGTCCACCAGACCGTCGATCAGCGGCCCTTCCTCCACCGTGTCCTTGAGCGTGCGCAACGCCCGGGCCACCCGCCGCCGGGCCTGCACCATCGGCGTGCGGTAGCGGAGCATGGGCGGGATCTCCCCGGTGCCCTTCTCGTACCGGCGCTCCTCGTCGGAGACCAGCACGAACCAGTTCAGCGGCACCTGCCAGGTCGCCGTGCGGATCCAGGGCCGGGAGTCCGGGTTGCGCACCAACCAGCGTTCGTAGTCCGCCGCGGCCTGGCGCCGGACCAACGGGGGCAGCATCGCGTCCACGACCGGCTTCGGCAGCTCCTCGGGCAGCTCCTGGAGGGCCTGCCAGCCGCGCAGCCGGGTCCGCCAGGGGCAGACGCAGACGACGCCGTCCACCTCCAGCACGAACGCGTCGGCGCTCTCCTGCACCGGCACCGGGATCGGCGGGGTGGGCAGCAGGTCGGCCAGCGAGCGGCGCAGTTCGTCCTGGTACGAGGGCCGGTCGGAGCGACGGGCGTACCGCGCCCAGTGGGCGCGCTCGGCCTCCGGGAAGGCGGCCAGCGGCTCGTACACGCGCAGATACGTCGCGTAGGGCACGACCACGGAGGACACCTTGGGCACGCCTGCTCCCTCCCCATCGGACCGGTCTCGAAACCAGCGGAACCCACGGCGGGGCCGGCCGTCGTCGGCCGGGAAACCACAGCAGATCGTCCCACGCTCATACGTGCACACGCGGTACGGCAGAGTGATCCTTGACACTGCGCGGATGGTGGGCGAGCAATAGCTCTACGCTCATGCCAGGCCCCCGCCACCCTTACGGGAGCCCAGCTTCCACCCGCCGAACACAACCGGGAGTCACCACAGTGACCGACGTTTCCACCGGCGTCCTGCACACCCTGTTCCACTCGGACCAGGGCGGTCACGAGCAGGTCGTGCTCTGCCAGGACCGCAAGAGCGGCCTGAAGGCCGTCATCGCCATCCACTCCACCGCGCTGGGCCCCGCCCTCGGCGGCACCCGCTTCTACCCGTACGCGAACGAGGAGGAGGCCGTCGCCGACGCCCTCAACCTGGCGCGCGGGATGTCGTACAAGAACGCCATGGCCGGGCTCGACCACGGCGGCGGCAAGGCCGTGATCATCGGTGATCCGGACCGGGACAAGACCGAGGAGCTGCTGCTCGCCTACGGGCGGTTCGTGGCCTCGCTCGGCGGCCGGTACGTGACCGCCTGCGATGTCGGCACCTATGTCGCCGACATGGACGTGGTGGCCCGCGAGTGCCGCTGGACCACCGGCCGCTCCCCGGAGAACGGCGGCGCCGGCGACTCCTCCGTCCTCACCGCCTACGGCGTCTACCAGGGCATGCGGGCCAGCGCCCAGCACCTGTGGGGCGACCCCTCGCTGCGCGGCCGGACCGTCGGCATCGCGGGCGTCGGCAAGGTCGGCCACCACCTGGTGGAGCACCTCCTGGCGGAGGGCGCCGAGGTCGTGATCACGGACGTGCGGCAGGAAGCCGTGCGGCGCATCGCCGACCGGCACCCGAGCGTGGGCGTCGCCGCCGACACCGAGGCGCTGATCCAGGTCGAGGGCCTCGACATCTACGCCCCCTGCGCGCTCGGCGGCGCCCTGAGCGACGCCTCCGTGCCGGTGCTGACCGCCAAGGTGGTGTGCGGCGCGGCCAACAACCAGCTCGCCCACCCGGGCGTCGAGAAGGACCTCGCGGACCGCGGCATCCTCTACGCGCCGGACTACGTCGTGAACGCGGGCGGGGTCATCCAGGTCGCCGACGAACTGCACGGCTTCGACTTCGAGCGGTGCAGGGCGAAGGCGGCGAAGATCTTCGACACCACGCTGGCCATCTTCGCACGTGCGAAGGAGGACGGGATTCCGCCGGCCGCCGCGGCCGACCGGATCGCCGAACAGCGGATGCACGACGCGCGAACGGCCGGCGGCCGCTGACCGAACGCCGGGTTCCCGGACCCGTTTTCGGTACCCGCCGGCGGACAGTTGGAGAGAACTCTCACGTTCGTCGGCGGGTCGCCCGCCACGAAGTGGTTAAAATCGTCCTTGACCAGCGGGGACGGGGCACTCCGCGGGTCACGGAGTCAGGCGCGTGGTGCGGGCGACGTACCGTATGGGCGCGGGCTCAGGTACCGTGGAAGCCCTACGGACCGGTCTCTCCGAGGAGAGCCCGTTCCGGATCATGAACGCGTGTCAGACTCTGGGGCCGTCGAGCCCCGTCACCGAGGGGGTCGAGCCATGGGGCGCGGCCGGGCCAAGGCCAAGCAGACGAAGGTCGCCCGCCAGCTGAAGTACAACAGCGGTGGGACTGACCTGTCACGTCTGGCCAGCGAGCTGGGCGCATCGACTTCGAGCCAGCCGCCGAACGGCGAGCCGTTCGAGGACGACGACGAGGACGACGACCCGTACGCCCAGTACGCGGATCTCTATAACGATGATGACGACGAGGACGAGGACGACCAGTCCAGTCCCCAGTCGCAACATCGTCGTGGTGCTTGACGTACCACTCCCAGCAGTTCTCGTAGCAACTGCACTTCACCCGGTCCGGGGCCTCGACGCCGGACCGGGTTTCGTGCTGTCACATTGCTCACCGACCGGCACGGCGGGCCGCCAGGCGGTCGTCAGGCGTAGTCGCCGACCAGTTCCGCGCCGGTGGTGTGCGCGCCGCGCTCGGTGATCTCGCCGGCCACCCAGGCCTCGACCCCGCGGTCGGCCAGTGTGGTGAGCGCCACGTCCACGGATCCCTGCGGGACGATCGCGATCATGCCGACGCCCATGTTGAGCGTCTTCTCCAGTTCGAGGCGCTCGACGTCACCGGTGCGGCCGACCAGGTCGAAGATCGGGCCCGGCGTCCAGGTGGCGCGGTCGACGATCGCGTGCAGGTGGTCGGGGATCACCCGGGCCAGGTTCGCGGCGAGGCCGCCACCGGTGACATGGCTGAAGGCGTGCACCTCCGCCGTCCGCATCAGGGCCAGGCAGTCCAGCGAGTAGATCTTGGTCGGCTCCAGGAGTTCCTCGCCGAGGGTGCGGCCCAGGTCCTCGATGCGGGCGTCGAGAGCGAGCCCTGCCTGGTTCAGCAGCACGTGCCGGACCAGGGAGTACCCGTTCGAGTGAAGCCCGGAGGACGCCATCGCGATCACCGCGTCACCCGTACGGATACGATCCGCGCCGAGCAGCCGGTCGGCCTCCACCACGCCCGTACCGGCACCGGCGACGTCGAAGTCGTCCGCGCCGAGCAGCCCCGGGTGCTCGGCCGTCTCGCCGCCCACCAGGGCGCAGCCGGCCAGCACACAGCCCTCCGCGATGCCCTTGACGATCGCGGCGACCCGCTCGGGGTGGACCTTGCCGACGCAGATGTAGTCGGTCATGAACAGCGGCTCCGCGCCGCACACCACGATGTCGTCCATGACCATGGCGACCAGGTCGTGGCCGATGGTGTCGTAGACGCCCAGCTGCCGGGCGATGTCCACCTTCGTGCCCACGCCGTCGGTCGCGGAGGCGAGCAGCGGACGCTCGTAGTTCTTGAGCGCGGAGGCGTCGAAGAGGCCCGCGAAACCGCCGAGGCCCCCGAGGACCTCGGGGCGCCGCGTCTTCTTCACCCACTCCTTCATCAGTTCTACGGCGCGGTCGCCCGCCTCGATGTCGACACCGGCAGCCGCATAGGAAGCACCGGACTGGCTCTCAGACATTGCCTGGGATCTTTCGGGTTGATGACAGGGCTTACGGGCGACGGATCGCGTCGGCCGCGGCCGTGGCTGCCGGACCGGCCGCCAGCTCGGTCTCCAGGAGCTGCTTGCCGAGCAGCTCGGGGTCCGGGAGCTCCATCGGGTACTCGCCGTCGAAGCAGGCGCGGCACAGGTTCGGCTTGGCGATGGTGGTCGCCTCGATCATGCCGTCGATGGAGATGTACGCCAGCGAGTCGGCGCCGAGCGAGGTGCCGATCTCCTCGATGGTCATGCCGTTGGCGATCAGCTCGGCGCGGGTGGCGAAGTCGATGCCGAAGAAGCACGGCCACTTGACCGGCGGCGAGGAGATCCGGATGTGGACCTCGGCCGCGCCCGCCTCCCGGAGCATCCGCACCAGCGCGCGCTGGGTGTTGCCGCGCACGATCGAGTCGTCGACGACGACCAGGCGCTTGCCCTTGATGACTTCCTTCAGCGGGTTCAGCTTCAGGCGGATGCCGAGCTGCCGGATGGTCTGCGAGGGCTGGATGAAGGTCCGGCCGACGTAGGCGTTCTTGACCAGGCCGTTACCGAAGGGGATGCCCGAGGCCTCCGCGTAGCCGACGGCTGCGGGGGTGCCGGACTCCGGGGTCGCTATCACCAGGTCGGCGTCGACCGGAGCTTCCTTGGCGAGCATCCGGCCCATCTCCACGCGGGAGAGGTAGACGTTCCGCCCGGCGATGTCGGTGTCGGGGCGGGCCAGGTACACGTACTCGAAGACACAGCCCTTGGGCTTCGCGTCCGCGAAGCGGGAGGTGCGCAGGCCGTTCTCGTCGATGGCGACGAACTCGCCCGGCTCGATCTCGCGGACGAAGCTGGCGCCGCAGATGTCGAGCGCGGCGGACTCCGAGGCGACCACCCAGCCGCGTTCGAGGCGGCCGAGGACCAGCGGGCGGATGCCCTGCGGGTCGCGGGCCGCGTAGAGGGTGTGCTCGTCCATGAAGACGAGGGAGAAGGCGCCCCGCACCTTCGGGAGGACCGCGTGGGCGGCCTCCTCGATGGTCAGCGGCTTGCCGTTCTCGTCGACCTGGGCCGCGAGCAGCGCGGTGAGCAGGTCGGTGTCGTTGGTGGCCGCGACCCGGGTGGAGCGGCCGTTGTGGTCCTTGGGGAGTTCGGCGACCATCTCGGCGAGCTGCGCCGTGTTGACCAGGTTGCCGTTGTGGCCGAGCGCGATCGAACCGTGCGCGGTGGCGCGGAACGTCGGCTGGGCGTTCTCCCACACGGAGGCACCGGTGGTCGAGTAACGGGCGTGACCGACCGCGATATGCCCCTGCAGGGAACCGAGTGAAGTCTCGTCGAAGACCTGGGACACGAGGCCCATGTCCTTGAAGACGAGGATCTGGGAGCCGTTGCTGACCGCGATACCCGCGGACTCCTGGCCCCGATGCTGGAGGGCGTACAGCCCGAAGTACGTGAGCTTGGCGACCTCTTCACCCGGGGCCCAGACACCGAAGACGCCGCAAGCGTCCTGGGGGCCCTTCTCACCGGGGAGCAGATCGTGATTGAGGAGACCGTCACCACGTGGCACGACACCGAGTGTAGGCGAGGTCGACCACTGGTCCGAATTGGGGATTCCCGGCCGTAATGGATCTACGATCGCGACCCCGGTCGTAGCTTTCTCCATTTTCGCTGGTCAGCGCGGTGGGACGATTCTCCAGGCAGGCACTGTTCGTACCGCCCGCGGTCGGCGCAACCCCCTCGTACCGTATCCCTGAGTGAGGTGTCGCACATGATTCGGGCGGCGGGGTTCACTTCCTGGACAGCTGGACCCGGTCTCCACCGGGGGTGGTGAGGGTGAGGTTCCGGCCCTCTGTCCGGGTGGTGAGCGGGCCCGCGGCGAGGGTGCGGGCGAGCGCGCGTTCGAAGGTCATGCGGGCTTCGTCGCAGGCCATGCGGGTGGAGCGGGCGTGGCTGAGCCGGATCTCGTCGCCGGTGACCTGGGCGGTGGCGCTGAACTGGTTGCAGCCGTAGCTGCCGGCGGCCCGGCCGTCCTCGATCTTCACATGGGCGGGTGCCGGGGCGCGGTGGGTGGTGCCGTCGACGGTCACGCTGTCGACGGTCCAGTCGATCCCGGTCACGGGCTGCTGTGCGGTCACGGAACCATCCTTCCCGCTCCCGCAGGCCATCGCGAGCAGCGCGGTGGCAGTCGTGAGAATCATGCGCAGCTTGTACCTGTACATGCGGATTCGACGGACCGCACCGGGTGTTCGGTTCCCTCAGCTCATGACGGGCAGATGGGCCCGGATGTCCGCACGCTCCCCGCTGGCACTGACCTCGGCGGCCGCCACGGCGTCCTGCCAGTCCAGCCGTCCGGTGGCCAGCCGCATCCAGGTCAGCGGGTCGGTCTCGACCACGTTCGGCGGGGTGCCCCGGGTGTGCCGGGGCCCCTCGACGCACTGCACCACGGCGTACGGCGGCACGCGCACCTCGGTGGAACCGCCGGGCGCCTTGACCGCGAGCGCGTCGGCGAGCAGCCGGGTGCAGGCGGCCAGCGCCTGCCGGTCGTAGCGGACGTCGAGCCCCGGGACGGCCGCGCCCAGGTCGTCGGTGTGGACGACCAGTTCGACGGTGCGGGTGACGAGGTAGTCGTCCAGGGGCATCGCGCCGACGCTGGTGGCGAGCAGTCGGGTACCCGGGTGCTCGGTGAGCAGGGCGCGGAAGCTCGCGTCGACGTCCGTGAGGTAGGCGTCGAGGTCGGGGTGTTCGGCGGCGATCCGCCGGGTGAAGTCGGCGATGGCCGCGGAGTTGGCGGCGGTCCGGAACGGCCAGTCCAGCGGGGCCGCGTCCGCCCGCGCGGGCTCGGGCTCGGCCAGGGCCCGGTGCACGGCGGTGACCGCCATGCCGAGATGCGCGACGAGGTCCCGCACGGTCCACTCACCGAGCCGGGTGGGCAGGGCTAGCTGCTCGGGGGTGAGGGCACGGACGGCGTCCCGCACGTGCGAGAACTGGGCGAGGACCGCCGTACGGGTCTTCGCGGGGTCGTACGTCCTGGGGCGCTTTCTGACGGGAGGCATGGCGGTGAGCGTATTCCGTCGGTCTGACAGCCCGGCGATCACCCGTGCGAGTGGTCAACGGCGAAACCGGCCCCCGCCCCGCCGGGACCGGGCGACGCTGGCCTTCGCCTGGAAAGGGGGTGCAACATGACGGTTATGGCCGAGCGCACGTCTCAGATGTCGGTGGAGGAGTTCGAAACGATCGCCTCCGCCGCTCCCGAGACCGTCACGTTGGAGTTCATCGACGGAAGGATCGGAGTCAAGAAGGTGACGGACGGGGACCACAGCACCATCGTGTCCTGGCTCGCCCGGCGCTGTATGCAGAGCAGGCCCGACCTGGACCTGTACCAGGGCCAAGGGCTCCGGGTCGATGCGTACCGGGAAGGCAGAGCGAAGCCGGACGCAGTACTCGCGCCGGAGGCCCACTTCGCGGGGCACGGCGAGTGGGCCGACCCGGACGGTGCGCTCATGGTCGTCGACCTCACCTCGTACGACTCGGACACGGACCGGCGGGACCGGCACGAGAAGCCGACCGCGTACGGCCAGGCCGGGATCCCCCTGTACCTCCTGATCGACCGGGACTCCTGCACGCTCACGGTGCACAGCGGCCCGGACCGGCAGGTCGGCGGCTACCGCACCGTCCAGACCTCGAAGTTCGGCGAGAAGGTGTCCGTGCCCGGCCCCATGAACATCGAGCTGGACACGGAGATCCTCAAGAACTACGTCCACTGAGCCGAGAAGGCCCCGCCCGGAAGAGCATCCGGGCGGGGCCTTCGTCGTGCTGCGACCGGTTACGCCAGCAGGGCCTCGATCGTGCCCTCGTGGGCCTCGCGCAGCTCGGCCAGGGACAGTTCGAACTCGCCCTGGACCTCGACCGAGTCCCCGTCCACCACACCGATGCGGGTGGCCGGCAGACCCCGGGCACCGCACATGTCGTTGAAGCGGACCTCCTCCGAGCGCGGCACCGCGACGACCGCGCGGCCAGCCGACTCGGAGAACAGGAAGGTGAACGCGTCAAGACCGTCCGGTACGACCAGGCGGGCGCCCTTGCCGCCGAGCAGCGCCGACTCGACCACGGCCTGCACCAGACCGCCGTCGGACAGGTCGTGCGCCGAGTCGATCATGCCGTCGCGGGAGGCGGAGATCAGGATCTCGGCGAGCAGCCGCTCCCGCTCCAGGTCGACCTTCGGAGGCAGGCCGCCCAGGTGGTCGTGGACGACCTGGGACCAGGCCGAGCCGCCGAACTCCTCACGGGTGTCGCCGAGGAGGTAGAGCAGCTGCCCCTCCTCCTGGAAGGCGACCGGCGTGCGGCGGGCGACGTCGTCGATGACACCGAGGACCGCGACCACCGGGGTCGGGTGGATGGCCGCCTCGCCCGTCTGGTTGTAGAGGGAGACGTTGCCGCCGGTCACCGGGGTGCCCAGCTGCTGGCAGGCGTCGGCGAGACCGCGGATGGCCTCCGCGAACTGCCACATCACCGCCGGGTCCTCGGGCGAGCCGAAGTTCAGGCAGTCGGAGACGGCCAGCGGCTTGGCGCCCGTGGTCGCCACGTTCCGGTAGGCCTCGGAGAGCGCCAGCTGGGCGCCCGCGTACGGGTCCAGCTTCGCGTACCGGCCGTTGCCGTCGGTCGCGATGGCGACGCCGAGACCGGTCTCCTCGTCGATGCGGATCATGCCGGAGTCCTCGGGCTGGGCGAGGACCGTGTTGCCCTGCACGAAGTGGTCGTACTGCGAGGTGATCCACTTCTTCGAGGCCTGGTTCGGGGAGCCGACCAGCTTCAGGACCTGGTCCTTCAGCTCCTCGGCCGTCGCGGGCCGGGGCAGCTTGTTCGCATCGTCCGCCTGGAGCTCGTCCTGCCAGGACGGGCGGGCGTACGGGCGTTCGTAGACCGGGCCGTCGTGCGCGACCGTGCGCGGGTCGACGTCCACGATCTTCTCGCCGTGCCAGAAGATCTCCAGCCGGTCGCCGTCGGTCACCTCGCCGATGACGGTGGCGATGACGTCCCACTTCTCGCAGATCTCCAGGAAGCGGGCGACCTTGGCCGGCTCGACCACCGCGCACATGCGCTCCTGCGACTCGCTCATGAGGATCTCCTCGGGCGAGAGCGTGGAGTCGCGCAGCGGGACGTCGTCCAGGGTGACGGTCATGCCGCCGGAGCCGTTGGACGCCAGCTCGGAGGTGGCGCAGGACAGGCCGGCCGCGCCCAGGTCCTGGATGCCGACGACCAGCTTCTCCCGGAACGCCTCCAGGGTGCACTCGATGAGGAGCTTCTCCTGGAAGGGGTCGCCGACCTGGACCGCGGGGCGCTTGGAGGGCTTCGCGTCGTCGAAGGTCTCGGACGCGAGGATGGACGCGCCGCCGATGCCGTCGCCGCCCGTGCGAGCGCCGTAGAGGATGACCTGGTTGCCCGCGCCGGAGGCCTTCGCGAGGTGGATGTCCTCGTGCCGCATGACGCCGATGGCTCCGGCGTTGACCAGCGGGTTGCCCTGGTAGCAGGCGTCGAAGACGACCTCACCGCCGATGTTCGGCAGACCCAGGCAGTTGCCGTAGCCGCCGATGCCGGCGACGACACCGGGGAGCACCCGCTTGGTGTCGGGGTGGTCGGCCGCGCCGAACCGCAGCGGGTCGACCACGGCCACCGGCCGCGCGCCCATCGCGATGATGTCGCGGACGATGCCGCCGACGCCGGTCGCGGCGCCCTGGTACGGCTCCACGTACGACGGGTGGTTGTGGGACTCCACCTTGAAGGTGACCGCGTAGCCCTGGCCGACGTCGACGACGCCCGCGTTCTCGCCGATGCCGACGAGCAGCGCGTCCGACTGCGGGGCCTTCTCGCCGAACTGGCGGAGGTGGACCTTGGAGGACTTGTACGAGCAGTGCTCGGACCACATGACCGAGTACATGGCGAGCTCGGCGCCGGTCGGGCGGCGGCCGAGGATCTCCACCACCCGCTCGTACTCGTCCTTCTTCAGACCGAGTTCGGCCCAGGGCAGCTCGACGTCGGGGGTCGCGGCCGCGTGCTCGACCGTGTCCAGAGGCGTCCGGCTCATGCGCCCACCAGCTTCTTGAGGATCGAGGTGAAGAACGGGAGACCGTCGGTGCGGCCGGAGCCGACGAGCGGCTCGACGGCGTGCTCCGGGTGCGGCATCAGGCCGACGACGTTGCCGGCCTCGTTGGTGATGCCGGCGATGTCGCGCAGCGAGCCGTTCGGGTTGAAGTCGACGTAGCGGAACGCGACCCGGCCCTCCGCCTCCAGCTTGTCGAGCGTGTACTCGTCGGCGACGTACCGGCCGTCCATGTTCTTCAGCGGGATGTGGATCTCCTGACCCGCGGAGTAGTCAGTCGTCCAGGCCGTGTCCGCGTTCTCCACGCGCAGCTTCTGGTCGCGGCAGATGAAGTGCAGGTGGTCGTTACCGAGCATCCCGCCCGGGAGCAGGTGGGCCTCGGTGAGGATCTGGAAGCCGTTGCAGATACCGAGGACCGGGAGGCCGGCCTTCGCCTGCTCGATGACGGTCTCCATCACCGGCGAGAAGCGGGAGATGGCACCGGCCCGCAGATAGTCGCCGTAGGAGAAACCACCGGGAAGGACCACCGCGTCGACCTGGTGGAGGTCCTTGTCCTTGTGCCAGAGAGCGACCGGTTCCGCACCCGCGAGCCGGACGGCACGCTGGGTGTCGCGGTCGTCGAGGCTTCCCGGGAAAGTGACGACGCCAATACGAGCGGTCACTTCGCCGCCTCCGCGACTTCCTCCACCTTGACGGTGAAGTCCTCGATCACGGTGTTGGCGAGGAAGGATTCCGCAAGATCGTGGATGCGGGCGAGCGCGGCCTCGTCGACCGGCCCGTCAACTTCCAGTTCGAATCGCTTTCCCTGACGTACGTCGGAGATGCCCTCGAAACCCAGGCGCGGCAGCGCACGCTGGACCGCCTGGCCCTGGGGGTCGAGGATCTCCGGCTTGAGCATGACGTCGACTACGACGCGTGCCACTGGCACTCCCGGTGTTGTGGTGCTGAGCTGGTGCCTTCAGACTACCCGGTCCCGATTTCTACACGCGTAGAGTTGTAGGAATCTACGTGAGCCGCGTCACGATCGGGTGACGGTGGGGGATCCACACGAAAAGTTCTGGGAAAGTTCCCCGGGTTCGCCCGCACCATCTATTGCGCGTGGGACACGCGGCGGATTTAGTCGGGCTTCACTTTGTATTGCCAGGCACTGTACAAATGAATTGGCAATAGCCGATACTCGGCATGTCATCGCCGCATCACCGTTGAGCTGTGATGAGCTGGATAGACGTGCCACACGAAGGGACCGATATTCGTGGCGCAGAAGGTCGTGGTCACTCTCTTTGACGACATCGACGGCTCGGAAGCGGCGGAAACGATCGCCTTCGGACTCGACGGCAAGTCGTACGAGATCGATCTGAATCAAGCCAACGCCGAGAAACTGCGGACCGCCCTGGAGCCGTTCGTGGTCGCCGGCCGCAAGCGGTCGAAGTCGGGCAAGGCGTACAAGCAGACGGAGGTCGCCCCCGACCCGGCGGCCGTCCGCGCCTGGGCGCAGGCGAACAAGATGGATGTCCCGGCGCGCGGTCGCATTCCGAAGAAGGTCTACGAGGCGTTCAGCGCCGCCCAGTGACAGGGCGGTCGGCTGTCCCCAGGGTGCGTCAGCCACCCCTGG
>NZ_JBEYFC010000227.1:0-13459 GCF_040634175.1 Streptomyces sp. NPDC007162 | reverse complement strand
GGCCTGCTCGGCCGGCCCCCTGCCGGCCCGCCGGGCACCGCGGGAGGCGTTGACGAGGAGGGTGGCGATGAGCGAGGCGTCGGTGACGGACAACGTAACCGGAGGTGGCACAGGCGATGGACTGGGCGCGGTTCGCGCAGCAACTGGCGGCGATGGCACGGGACCTGCTGGCGCAGGAGTCGGTCGAGGCCACCCTGGCGAGGATCACCGCCTCGGCCACGGAGCTCGTGGAGGGCTGCGACGCGGCCGGCATCCTGGTGCTGAACGGCACCAAGGTGCAGTCGCTCGCCCCCACGGAGCAACTGGTCGTCGACAGCGACCGGCTGCAGGAGCGGCTGGGCGAGGGACCGTGCTTCGACGCCGCCCGCATCAAGGAGGGGGAGCGGGTCTTCCGCATCCCGGACTTCAACGAGGAGCAGCCGCTCTGGCCCGCCTTCGGTCCCGCGGCCCACCGGCTCGGCGTCGGCAGCATGATGGGTTTCCTGCTGTACACCGAGGACGAGGAACTCGGCGCGCTGAACGTCTACTCCCGCAGGCCGGGCGCCTTCACCGAGGCCGGCGAGCTGGCCGGCTGGCTGCTGGCCTCCCACGCCGCGGTCGCCTTCTCCAGCGCGCGTACCCACGCCCAGCTGGAGCGGGCCGTCACCACCCGCCATCTGATCGGCGAGGCCATGGGCATCCTCATAGGCAGTCACCAGCTCACCGAGGAACAGGCGTTCGGCGTGCTGCGCCGCTACTCGCAGGAGAACAACATCAAACTCCACGAGGTCGCCCGCCGGGTCTGCGAACAGGGCGGCCTCGGCTGATCCGGGACCGGCGACGGGCGCGCAGGGGCCGAGGGGCTGATCGCGCACGGGCGAGGGCCGCTCGGCCGACGGTGGTGACCGGGGCGCGGACCGGCGCCGCCGGGTGACCGGCGGCCGCCAGGGCGTACCGTCGAGGGTGTGGACGGCACCGTCGACGGGTTTGTCTCCCGGGTCGCCCGTGAACTCGTCCCGCGGACGGACGAGCTGATCGCGGGCGTCACCCGGTGCCTGCGCAGCGAGGTGCCCGAGCTGTGGCAGGACCCGGAGCTGGCCCGCCTGACCTCGGAGAACGTCGCCGAGCACGTCTCCGGCGTCCTCACCGGCCTGGGCCGCGGCCTCGACCCGAGCTTCCTTCAGCCGCCGCCGTCCGACGCGGACCGGGCCCGCCGGCTGGCCCACCGCGGCACCTCCGTGACCGCGATGCTGCGGGCGCACCGGCTGTCGGAGGGCATCGTCCTCGACCGCTTCCTCGCCGAGCTGCCCCGGCTGACGGACGACCCCGAGCTGATCGACGCGGTCTCGCGGCGGCTGCTCGCCATGGCCACCGGGTATGTCGACCGCACCTCCGAGCAGGGCGTGCTCGCCTTCCAGGAGGAACGGGACCGCCGGCTGCAGTGGCGGATGTCCCTGGTCAACGAGGCCGGACTGCGCATCGGGACCACCCTGGACATCACCCGTACCGCCCGGGAACTGGCGGACCTCGCCACCGAGCACTTCGCCGACCACGTCACCGTCGACCTGCTCGACTCCATGGTGCGCGGCAACGACACCCCGACGGCGGAGCCGTTCCTGCTGTGCCGACTCGCCGACGGAACCCACCCGGACACCGCCCCCCTGCGAACGGCGACCGCCGAGGAGGAGGCCCACACCGGCGCCCCGGACGAATCGGCGGAGGTCCGCACCGGCTCGGGTGCGTCGGCGGAGGTCCGCACCGGCTCGGGTGCGTCGGCGCAGGCCGGCATCGACCCGGGTGGGTCGGCGCAGACCCGTACTGGCTCGGCCGGGTCGGCGGAAGTCCGCACCTGCCCGGCCGGGTCGGCGGAGGCCCGCGCCCTGGCCACCGGTCAGCCCTCCCGGCACTCCGGGGGAACCCACTCCTGGCTGGTCGTACCGCTGAGCGCCCGCGGCACCACGCTCGGCGTGGCCCGCTTCTCCCGGTGCCGCAACCCCGACCCCTACGACGACGAGGACCTGCTGCTCGCCCAGGGGATCGCGGCCAAGGCGGCGGTGGCCGTCGACAACGCCTGCCGCTACACACACGCCCGCGCCACCGCCCTCACCCTCCAGCGCAGCCTGCTCCCACGGCGCACGGCGGAGCAGCCCGCGGTCGAGGTCGCCTGCCGCTACCTGCCGGCCGGAGCCCGGGCGGGGGTGGGCGGCGACTGGTACGACGTGATCCCGCTGTCCGGAGCCAGGGTCGCCCTGGTCGTCGGCGACGTCGTGGGCCACGGCATCCACGCCGCCGCCACGATGGGCCGCCTGCGCACGGCCGTCCGCACCCTCGCCGACATCGACCTGCCGCCCGACGAACTGCTGACGCACCTGGACGACGTGGTGATCCGGCTGGCCGCGGAGGACTCCGCCGACCCGGACCCGGGGCCGACCGGGGACCGGCCGGCGGACGGGGACATCGGCGCCAGCTGCCTGTACGCCGTGTACGACCCCGTCGCCGGCCGCTGCTGTCTGGCCCGCGCCGGGCACGTGCCGCCCACCGTGCTGAGCCGTGACGGCACCGCCGGGCTCCTGGAACTGCCGGCCGGGCCGCCGCTGGGCCTGGGCGGGCTGCCGTTCGAGGCGGTGGAGGCCGAGCTGCCCGAGGGGAGCGTGCTCGCCCTGTACACCGACGGCCTGGTCGGCGCCCACGACCACGGCGTCGAGGCGGGCCTCGCCACCCTCAGGGAGGTCCTCGCGCGGCCCGCGGACTCCCTGGAGGCCACCTGCGACACGGTGCTCGACGCCCTGCTGCCCACCGACCGGCCCCATGACGACGTCGCGCTGCTGCTCGCCCGCACCCGCACCCTCGGGGACGGCCAGGTCGCCGTCTGGGACCTGGAGCCCGACCCGGCGGCCGTCGGCCCGGCCCGCGCGGACGTCGCCCGGCAGCTCACCGCCTGGGGACTGGACGGGCTCGGCTTCGCCGCGGAACTGGTGGTCAGCGAACTGATCACCAACGCGATCCGCTACGGCCGGCCCCCCGTCCGGCTGCGCCTGATCCGAACCGCCACCCCGGACGGGCCGCGGGCGCCTGCGCGGCCGGAGGAGGCGGAGGCGGCGGAGGTGCGGACGGCGCCGGAGGGGCCGGCGTCGGGTCGGATGAGGCCCGGAGGAGCCCCCGGCCGGGGGCTGCTGTGCGAGGTGTCCGACGCCGGTGGTGCCACCCCGCATCTGCGCCGGGCCCGCACCTTCGACGAGGGCGGCCGCGGTCTGCTGCTGGTCGCCCAGCTCGCCGCACGCTGGGGAACCCGGCACGCCCGGCAGGGCAAGACGGTCTGGGCCGAACTGAACGAGACCGAGCCCGCGACCCCCGCGGACCTCGCCGCCGCCCTCCTCGCGGGCGCGGACGGCGTCGACAACCAGCCCTTTTGACGGCGGGAGCGGCGACGGGCGCGCCATGACCGGCGCAACCCCGCCCGCACGGAACCTGACCTGCGACGGCTCTGAGGTGGGCGCCCCCGGCAGGACTCGAACCTGCGGCCAAGCGCTTAGAAGGCGCCTGCTCTATCCACTGAGCTACGGGGGCCGGCTGTGCTGGCCTCGTACGTACTGCCCTGGTGCGGGCCGGTCCGTGACGTTGCCGGGGACAAGGATAGAACTCCCCGCTCCTCGTCCCTGTTGCTTCGCCTCCGTGGCTCAATGTGGAGGTTCGGTGAAGCGGTCCTGATAATCGCAGGCAGGTACGAATCGTGCATCGCTTTTGGCGCCCGGCGCACCGGGTGTTGTGCACTCGTTATGCCTGGACTGTGCCTCCGTCCCAGTCATCCCTTCCGTCCGTTGTGTCCTATCGGCGCGCAGACATGTCTATATGCTTCAGAATTCCCCTAAAATTGGGCATTCTTCGCATGTGGTGACCTTGGACGTACGGCCTCAGCTGCTCGACACACTTTCCGCCCTGCGCGACCGTGTCGCGGCCGCACGCTTCCCGCTGCCCCTGGCGGGGGCCGCACGCGCGCGCGCCAACCGCGACGAACTGCTCGCCCAACTCGACGACTATCTGGTGCCCCGCCTCAAAGAGCCCGAAGCGCCGCTTCTGGCCGTCGTGGGCGGATCCACCGGCGCCGGCAAGTCGACCCTCGTCAACTCGCTGGTGGGACACCGGGTCAGCGAGGCGGGGGTGCTCCGACCGACCACCCGCACACCGGTGCTGGTCTGCCATCCGGAAGACCACCACTGGTTCAGCGGGATGCGCGTGCTGCCCGACCTCACCCGGGTGTGGGAACCGCACCGGGAACCCGGTGACGAATCCATCCTGCCCGCCGAGGACCCAGGGCACGTGCTGCGCATCGAGACCGCCGACAGTCTCCCGCGCGGCCTCGCCCTCCTCGACGCCCCCGACATCGACTCCCTGGTCGTCGACAACCGCGTCCTCGCCGCGGAACTCATGTGCGCCGCCGACGTCTGGGTGATGGTGACCACCGCCGCCCGCTACGCCGACGCCATCCCCTGGCACCTGCTGCGCACCGCCAAGGAGTACGACGTCACCCTGGTGACCGTCCTCGACCGGGTGCCCCACCAGGTCGTCTCCGAGGTCTCCCGGCAGTACGGCGCGCTGCTCACCAAGGCCGGACTCGGCGACGTACCCCGGTTCACGGTGCCCGAACTGCCCGAGTCCGCCTGGGGCGGCGGACTGCTCCCGGGCACCGCCGTCGCCCCGCTGCGCGCCTGGCTCGTGCACCAGGCGCAGGACCCCGGTGCCCGCCGGCAGACCCTGGCCCGCACCGCCCACGGAGTCCTCGACTCCCTCAAGGCCCGGATGCCCGAACTGGCCGGTGCCGCCGCCGCCCAGTACGCCGCCGCGCTGCGCCTGACCTCCGCCGTCGACGCGGCGTACGACAGTGAGCACGCGCGCGTGCGGGGCCGGCTGCAGAGCGGTGCCGTCCTGGCCGGCGACGCCCTCAAACGCTGGCGCGCCTTCCCCCTCGACTGCACCCCCGGTGAACTCCTGGACGCCCTGGTGGAGAGCCTCGCCGCGCTGCTGCTGTGCTCCGTCACCGCGGCCGACGAGCGCATCGACGACGCCTGGCGCCGGGAACCCGCCTCCGCCGCCGCGGGGCTCTCCGACCGGGACCCGTCCCTGGAGAGTGCCGAGCACCGCATCGGACTCGCCGTCCGGCGCTGGCGGCGCGAGTTGGAGGAGTACGCCGAGGACGAGGTGCGTGAACTCGACCGCAGCGTCGCCCCCGACCCCGAGACCGTCGCCGCCCTGGTGGCCACCGCACTGCTCGGCGGCCGCCGCACCCGGGCGGCGGGGGAGCGGCTCGGCGAACGGATCGGCGCGCACGGTGCGCTGCGGCTGCGCGACCGCGGGGGACGACTGCTCACCGAGCACGTGGACCGCGTGATGCTCACCGAACGCGAGCGCCGCCTGGCCCCGCTCGACGCCCTCGACATCCATCCCGAACCCCAGGCCGAACTCATCGCCGCCCTGTCCGTCCTCCAGAAGGAGAGGTGACCGGTGACCGCCGTCACTGACCACGACCACAGGGATCACCTGAAACGCATGGATCACACCAGTGATTACCCCAGCGACTTCGAACCCGCCCTGACCGCCCCGAACCACCCGGCGCCGGACCCCGCACCGGAAGCGCCCCGGGACGAGGGACGGGACTCTGCCCGGGACCGTGTCGGGGATTCCGCCCCCGATCAGGGACAGATCTCCGCCGAACGGGGCTCCGCCGAACGGGGCTCCGCCGAACGGGACTCTGCCCGGGACCAGAGGAGGGAACTTCTCCGGGACCACGCCACCGACTCCCGCCGGGACCAGGTCCCGGGTCCTGTCCGGGGCCAGAGCAGAGATTCCCTGAAGGACCGGGACCGGGACCGGACCGGAGATCCCCTCAGGGACCAGGTCGGCGATTCCGCTCCGGACCCGGCGCGGAACTCCCCGAGGGGCTCCTCCCAGGACTCCCCGCCGGTCGAGGCGCAGGGCCGGGACGGCGGAACCGAGGAGTCCGCGCACGCGCCCGCGGTATCCGTGGACGTACCTGAGAACGCACCGGCGAACGCGCACGCGCACGCGAACTCGCATACGGACGAGGACGCGGACCTCGCCGACCTGGTGGAGCTCACCGCCGAGGCGGAGAGCGTGCCGCACGCGCGCGTACGGGAACAACGCGTACGGGAACAACGCGAGCGCACCGGCGACGCCCCGAACACCGACGGCACCCCGGCCCCGGCCGAACCCCCCGGCGCGGCCGACGACGTATGGGACGACGGCCTCATCGCCCGCCGCAGCACCGACGCCACCGCCAAACCGGCCGTCCCCGTCCTGGAGACCAGGGGCCCGGGCGCCCCCACCCCCGTCCCACTGGCGTACGAGGGCCCGCTGCGCTCCCGCCTGGACGCCCTGCGCGAACTCGTCGGCCTCTCCCGCACCCGCCTCGACAGCCGCACCCTCGCGGAGGCCGGCCGGGTCCTGGACGAGGCGGCCGCCCGGCGCAAACTCTCCGGCCAGCACACCGTCGTCGCCATCGCCGGGGCCACCGGCAGCGGCAAGTCCCAGCTCTTCAACGCGCTCGCCGGCGTGGCCATTTCGGAGACCGGCGTACGCCGGCCCACCACCGCCGCACCCATCGCGTGCAGCTGGAGCGACGGCAGTGCGGCCCTCATCGACCGGCTCGGCATCCCGGGCCGGCTGCGCCGCCGCCCCGTGCACAACCCGGAGGCGGACGCCCAGCTCCGCGGACTGATCCTGATCGACCTGCCCGACCACGACTCGGCCGCCGTCCAGCACCGCGAACAGGTCGACCGGATCCTGAAACTGGTCGACGCGGTGATCTGGGTCGTCGACCCCGAGAAGTACGCCGACGCCGTCCTCCACGAGCGTTATCTGCGGCCCATGGCCGGCCACGCGGAGGTCATGTTCGTCATCCTCAACCAGACCGACCGGCTCCCCGGCGAGGCCACTCACCAGGTCCTGGACGATCTGCGCAGACTGCTCGACGACGACGGCGTGGCGCTCGGCGAGCACGGCGACCCGGGCGCCACCGTGCTCGCCCTGTCCGCGCTCACCGGCGACGGCGTCGGCGAACTGCGCGAGGCACTCGGCCAGTTCGTGTCCGAGCGGGGCGCCGCGGCCCGGCGGGTCGCCGCCGACGTGGACGCCGCCGCGGCCCGGCTGCGGCCCGTCTACGCCACCGGACGGCGCCCCGGGCTCACCGAGGAGGCGCGCGACGAGTTCGCCGCGCGGCTCGCGGACGCCGTGGGCGCCACCGCCGCGGGCGACGCCGCCGAGCGGGCCTGGCGGCGCAACGCCAACCGGGCCTGCGGCACCCCCTGGCTGCGGCTGTGGCGCTGGCACCAGGGGCGCGGCGGGCCGCCCACCGGGCGCCTGCAACCGGCCCCGCCGGAAGAGGAGGCCACCGCCCGGCAGCGGGTCGAGCACGCGGTGCGCGCGCTCTCGGAGCGGGCCTCGGCCGGGCTGCCGGCGCCCTGGGCGCAGGCGGTGCGTGAGGCGGCCCTGCGCGGCTCGCAGGGCCTGCCGGAGGCGCTCGACGAACTCGCGGCGCGGGCGGGGCTGCCGCCGGGGCGGCCCCCGCGCCCCGGCTGGTGGCCGGTGGCGGTGCTCGCGCAGGCCGCGATGACGCTCCTCCAAGTGGTGGGCGGACTCTGGCTGGTGGGGCAGATCGCCGGGTTGACGGCGCCCAACCTGGGTGTTCCGGTGCTGCTGATGGTCGCCGGGATCGTCGGCGGACCACTGGTCGAGTGGGGGTGCCGGATGGCGGCACGGGGACCGGCCCGACGGTACGGCCTGGAGGCGGAACGCCGGTTGCGGGAGGCGGCGGCCGGCTGCGGACGGGCCCGGGTGCTGGATCCGGTGGCGGCGGAACTGCTGCGGTACCAGGAGGTGCGCGAGCAGTACGGGAGGGTCACACGGACCGGGGCCGGAGTGGGGTGAGGCTGCTCCGGAGGACGTGGATCACCCGTCCGGGTGGTGGAGTTGTCCACAGCCCGGACGGCTGTCCACAGTTCCCGGCGGGCCCGGGCCGGCGGCGGCACTCTGGTCCCGCGGCGATCACGACGGACGCGAACGGACGATGACGGTACGGCCGGTCCGCACGAGGACCGGTACGGCCGGCCCGGACGGGAGTGTCCAAGCCCGGTCGCCGCGGTGGACACAGCCGTACGGGACAGGCCCGTACGCGCATCCGTCCGGCCCCGGCGGCCGGACGAGGGAGGGGTTCGTGATGCACGAGACGATGGTCTGCGCGGTGGGCAACGTGGCGACGCGGCCGGTCTACCGGGAGCTGGCGGCGGGGCCGTCGGCACGGTTCCGGCTGGCGGTGACCGCGCGTTACTGGGACCGCGAGAAGAACACCTGGACGGACGGCCACACCAACTTCTTCACGGTGTGGGCCAACCGGCAGCTCGCCACCAACGCGGCGACCTCGCTGTCCGTGGGCGACCCGGTCGTCGTACAGGGACGGCTGAAGGTGCGCACCGAGACCCGGGAGGGCCAGCAGTGGGCCTCCGCCGACATCGACGCCGTGGCGATCGGCCACGACCTCGCGCGCGGTACGACGGCCTTCCGGAGGCCCGTCAAGCCGGACACGGCGGCCCCGGCACCGCCGAGTCCGGAACCGGACTGGGAGACCCCGGCACAGTCCCCGGAACCGGTACCGGCGGCGTGAAGGCGCCGCTTCCCCAGCTCGGTTCACTCGACCGGGACCGAACCTGTCCGTTCTGAACGCTCTTTGACGGCTTATCGGCGAATGCGCTCCGAAGTGCCCACCAGGGCGGCCGAGTAGATTTGTCGATAAGCCCCGCCCGTTCGCACTCCCGCGATAACGATTACGGCTCGGATCGCTCATCCGACCATCTCACCGGGAAAGGCGGGTCCGGCTGATCCATAGGATGCCGGGCAAGGCCCCTGGGGCCGCTGATTCTGCTGGTGGGACCACCCCCCCCGCGTCCAACGGGTCCTGCTCGAAGGGGAATTCTGTGCTCGCTGCGTTTTCTGGTCCCTCGGCGCCCCGCGCGTCCACCAGGCACTCCGGCACGGCCGTGTCCGCGAGAGGCGTGGCCCGCCTCGCCGCCGTGACACTGGCGTCCGGGCTGGCGGCCGCCGCGGTGCTGGCCGGTGCCGGCCGGGCGGCGGCCGACGACGGGACCACGCAGAGCCAGAGCGGCGCGTCCGCCACCATGAACGGCCTGAAGACCTACGGCGAGGCCGTGGTGCACGGCGACGGCGGCGACGAGCAGGTGGCCGCCGGCCTGTTCGAGATGTCCGTGGACGGCGGCGGCACGCTCCAGACGTACTGCGTCGACCTGCACAACCCCACCCAGCGGGACGCCAAGTACCATGAGACGTCCTGGAGCGGCACCTCGCTGGGCGCCAACAAGAACGCGGGCAAGATCCGCTGGATCCTGCAGAACTCCTACCCGCAGGTCAACGACCTCGCCGCGCTCGCCCGCAAGGCCGGGGTCGGCAGCCTCACCGAGCAGGACGCGGCAGCCGGCACCCAGGTGGCGATCTGGCGCTACTCGGACGGCGCGGACGTCGACGCCGTCGATCCGCAGGCCGAGAAGCTCGCCGACTACCTGGAGAAGAGCGCCGGCGGCCAGAACGAGCCGCAGGCCTCCCTCACCCTCTCCCCGCCCGCCGTCTCCGGCCGCCCGGGCGCCCTGCTCGGCCCGGTGACGGTCCGCACCAACGCGCGCACCGTCGCGGTGGTCCCGCCGGCCGACGCCGCGCTCAGCGGCGTACGGATCACCGACAAGGCCGGCAAGCCCGTCACCACCGCCCAGAACGGCACCGAGCTCTACTTCAAGGTCCCCGACGACGCCCAGGACGGCTCCGCCGAACTGACCCTCCAGGCGTCCACCACCGTCCCGGTCGGCCGCGCCCTCACCTCCGACAGCCGCAGCCAGACCCAGATCCTGGCCGGCTCCAGCGAGTCCACGGTCGCCGCGACCGCGAACGCGACCTGGGCCGACCAGGGCGCCGTATCGGCACTGTCGGCGGAGAAGGACTGCGCCAGGGGAGGCCTGGACGTCACCGCGGCCAACACCGGGGACAAGGCGTTCACCTTCGAGCTGATGAACACCGAGTACACGATCCCCGCCGACACCAGGCGCACGGTGACCGTCCCGCTCCAGGAGGACCAGCCCTACGACTTCACGATCACCGGCGCCCACGACCTCGAACGCCGCTTCACCGGCGTCTTCGACTGCAAGACCCAGGGCACCGGCGCAGGCCTCACCATCCAGACCCTCAGCGAGCCCAGCCCCGCCTCGGTCGGCGGCACCACCACCGCCAACCTGGCCGCCACCGGCGGTGACTCCGCCACCGGCGTGATCACCGGCGTGGCCATCGGGCTGGTGGTCGTCGGCGGCGCGGTCCTGGTGATCCTCCGCCAGCGCGAATCCGGGCAGACCGACTGACTCCCGTCACGCCGCCGGGCACGATGAGTCCATGACGAACTCACCCGGCGCGTCGTCCTCGGATTCCGTCCTGTCCCTGTGGTCGCAGGACTCGGTGCTGTCGATCGGCTCGGTCGGCTCCGTACTCTCCGTCGGCTCGGTCGGCTCGGCCCTGTCGATCGGCTCGATCGGCAGCGCCCTGTCCGTCGCCTCCGTCGGTTCGGCCCTGTCGTTCCTCTCGGCGGGCTCCTGGCTGAGCACCGGATCCGTCCTCTCCGCCCAGTCCCGCTGGTCGGTCCTCTCCCGGCGCTCGTCCCACACCTTCCGCACGGCCGGAGTGCTGGGCGCGGCGGCAGCGACGGCCCTCATCCTGACCCGGACCCGCGGCGGCACCCGAACCGGCTGAGGGGCCGTCGCTGGGCCGTCGCTGGGCCGTCCGAGGCTCCCCGAGGCCACTCAACAGCCACCGACAGTGACAGGCGGGTGACCGCCGCCACCGGCGAACCCCCAGCTCACAGCCCCCGGACCGAACGGGTTAACACCAGAGGCTGGACGTCAGGCAAGATGGGATGTATCTGCCCACTGCCTGATTTCAAGCTGCCGGACGGTTTCTCTTGGCTGAGTTCATTTACACCATGCGCAAGACGCGCAAGGCAATCGGCGACAAGGTGATCCTTGATGACGTCTCGCTGAACTTCCTGCCCGGCGCGAAGATCGGTGTGGTCGGCCCGAACGGTGCCGGCAAGTCCACCATTCTGAAGATCATGGCGGGGCTGGACCAGCCGTCCAACGGTGACGCGTACCTCTCCCCGGGCTACACCGTCGGCATCCTCCTCCAGGAGCCGCCCCTCAACGAGGAGAAGAACGTCCTGGAGAACGTCCAGGAGGGTGTCGCCGAGGTCAAGGGCAAGCTCGACCGGTTCAACGAGATCGCCGAGCTGATGGCGACCGACTACTCCGACGCGCTCCTCGACGAGATGGGCAAGCTCCAGGAGGAGCTGGACCACGCCAACGCCTGGGACCTCGACGCCCAGCTCGAGCAGGCCATGGACGCCCTCGGGTGCCCCCCCGGCGACTGGCCCGTCACCACCCTGTCCGGTGGTGAGCGCCGCCGCGTCGCGCTGTGCAAGCTGCTGCTCGAGGCCCCCGACCTGCTGCTCCTCGACGAGCCCACCAACCACCTCGACGCCGAGTCGGTGAACTGGCTGGAGCAGCACCTGGCCAAGTACGACGGCACCATCGTGGCCGTCACCCACGACCGGTACTTCCTGGACAACGTGGCCGGCTGGATCTGCGAGGTCGACCGCGGCCGGCTGCACGGCTACGAGGGCAACTACTCCAAGTACCTGGAGACCAAGCAGGCGCGTCTCAAGGTCGAGGGCCAGAAGGACGCCAAGCGCGCCAAGCGGCTCAAGGAAGAGCTGGAGTGGGTGCGCTCCAACGCGAAGGGGCGCCAGGCCAAGTCCAAGGCCCGTCTCGCGCGGTACGAGGAGATGGCCGCCGAGGCCGACAAGATGCGGAAGCTGGACTTCGAGGAGATCCAGATCCCGCCGGGCCCGCGGCTCGGCAGCATCGTCGTCGAGGTCAACAACCTCACCAAGGGCTTCGGCGACAAGGTCCTGATCGACGACCTGAGCTTCACGCTGCCCCGTAACGGGATCGTCGGGGTCATCGGCCCCAACGGTGCCGGCAAGACCACCCTCTTCAAGATGATCCAGGGTCTGGAGACCCCGGACGCCGGCAGCATCAAGGTCGGCGAGACCGTAAAGATCTCGTACGTCGACCAGAGCCGCGCCAACATCGACCCGAAGAAGACCCTGTGGGCGGTCGTCTCCGACGAGCTCGACTACATCAACGTGGGCCAGGTCGAGATGCCGAGCCGCGCGTACGTCTCCGCCTTCGGGTTCAAGGGCCCCGACCAGCAGAAGCCGGCCGGCGTCCTCTCCGGCGGTGAGCGCAACCGGCTGAACCTGGCCCTCACCCTGAAGCAGGGCGGCAACCTGCTGCTCCTCGACGAGCCGACCAACGACCTCGACGTCGAGACCCTCGGCAGCCTGGAGAACGCGCTGCTGGAGTTCCCGGGCGCGGCCGTGGTCGTCTCCCACGACCGGTGGTTCCTGGACCGGGTCGCCACCCACATCCTCGCCTACGAGGGTGACTCCAAGTGGTTCTGGTTCGAGGGCAACTTCGAGTCGTACGAGAAGAACAAGATCGAGCGGCTCGGTCCGGACGCCGCGCGTCCGCACCGTGCCACCTACAAGAAGCTGACCCGGGGCTGATCGGTCTTGCGCCACATCTACCGCTGCCCCCTGCGCTGGTCCGACATGGACGCGTACGGCCACGTCAACAACGCGGTCTTCGTCCGCTACCTGGAGGAGGCCCGCATCGACTGGCTGTTCCGGCCGGACAAGGAGTTCAAGCAGGGGTCGGTGGTGGCGCGCCACGAGATCGACTACAAGCGGCAGCTCGTCCACCGGCACCACCCGGTGGACATCGAGCTGTGGGTCACCGAGATCAGGGCCGCGTCCTTCACCGTCACCTACGAGGTGAAGGACGACGACGTGGTCTACGTCCGGGCCTCGACGGTGGTCGTGCCGTTCGACTTCGAGTCCGGACGGCCGCGCCGGCTCACCGCCGAGGAACGTGACTTCCTCACGGAGTACCGGGACGACGACAAGGAGGAGGCCGTCGCCGCATGACGGATCTCCACCTGGCCGACGACGGGGAGGCGGCGGACCTCGCGGCCTTCCTCTCCCGGCTGCTGCACTACGACCGTTCCGCCGCCGTCCGTCTCCAGGCCGCCGGTACCGCGCTCGCCGTCTTCGGCCGGCCGCCGTCCTTCGAGGTGCTGGCCGTCCGCGCGGTGCGCCTGGCCAAGCCGTACGAGGACGGTCTCGACGTCGCCCTCGACGTGACGGTGTCGGCGGGGGAGCTGCTGGAGTCCGTGGACGAGCGGGCCGGTACGGCCGCCGTGCCCGGGGCCGTGACCGGGCCGCCGTGGGCCGGTGTGCTGCCCCCGCGGGGCGGCTGGCAGCCCGAGCCCGGCCTGCCCGCGCCGCAGGCGCTGCGCGCCA
>NZ_JBEYFC010000226.1:0-13521 GCF_040634175.1 Streptomyces sp. NPDC007162 | reverse complement strand
ACGACGGCTCCGGGCGTCAGGGAAGCGGCCGTGGGAGCAGCCAGGGAAGCGGCAACGTCATCATCATCAACAACAACATTCCCATCTTCAACAACATCGGCGTCTCCCCGGCCACGAACACCACCGGCAACGGGACCCAGTGAACCGCCTATCGCGGGCCGCGCAGGTGGTGGCGTTTTCTCCAGGCGACCACAGCGCCCGCCACCGCCGGGATGACGATGGCCGCCACCGAGATCAGGAACACCGGGGACGTCGGGGTGGAGGCTCGGGCGCCTGCCACCACGTAGGCGGCCACGTTCGGGATCGAGCCGAGGGCGGTTGCCAGCAGGAACGGGGCGCAGCGCATGCGGGAGACGGCCGCGGCGTAGTTCGCGGCCCAGAACGGGACCCCGGGGAACAGGCGTACCGCCAGCATCGAACGGAAGCCGTGGCTGCTGAACTGGTTGTCCGCCGCCCTCAGCAGCCGACCGCGCAGCAGCGGGCGCAGGGCGTCCTGGCCGAGCATCCGGCCGAGCGCGAAGGAGATCCACGCGCCGAGGACGGTGCCAGCCATGGCGGCGCCCATGCCGAGGGCCGAGCCGAAGAGCGCGCCGGCCGCGAGATTCAGGAAGGGCCGGGGCACGAACGCCACGGTGACCAAGCCGTACGCCACGATGAAGATCACCAGGGCGGTGCCGCCCCGGGCCTGCGGCGGCCAGCCGTGGGTCATGAGCTTCTGGGGCTCGAAGAGCAGCACCGACGCCCCGCCCGCCGCGAGCAGGGCGACCAGCAGGGAGAGCCGGGACCACGGTGAGAGCAGCACTCTCGTGCAGCGGGACGTGAGGCCCGGCGGAGGAACGGCGACGGCGAGCTCCGTGGCGGTGACCCGGGAAGGGGCCGTGGCGGTGCCAGAGCGGTTGGCATCGAGCATCAGGCGACACTAACCGAAGCGGATGTGTGATCGCCGTACGGTCGCTGTCCGTTGGGTGGACGTGGGGCGCGGAAAACCGTTCGACGTGCGGCGACGCATCGGCAATGATCTGCGTCATGTTCCGGTACGCCTTCCTCCTCGCAGCGTCCGCAGTCGCGGATGCGCCGAAGGCTGCCGTCCTGTTCCTCACGGCCGCTGCCGACGGCGCCCGAAGCTGACCCTCCCCGGAACGTCCGGCGGACCCCGCAGGGGGAGGGTCGGCGAGTTCCCCGGGGTCCCCGCGTCTCGCGTCTTTGACGAGGCGTCTCTCCGTACCGAAGAGGCTTCGAGGTACAGCCATGCCCAAGACGGCGTACGTCCGCACCAAACCGCATCTCAACATCGGCACGATGGGCCATGTCGACCACGGCAAGACCACCCTGACCGCCGCCATCACCAAGGTCCTCGCCGAGCGCGGCACCGGCACCTTCGTGCCGTTCGACCGCATCGACCGGGCCCCGGAGGAGGCCGCCCGCGGCATCACCATCAACATCGCGCACGTCGAGTACGAGACGGACACCCGGCATTACGCCCACGTGGACATGCCGGGCCATGCCGACTACGTCAAGAACATGGTCACCGGAGCCGCGCAGCTGGACGGCGCGATCCTCGTCGTCTCCGCGCTCGACGGGATCATGCCGCAGACCGCCGAACACGTGCTGCTCGCCCGGCAGGTGGGCGTGGACCACGTGGTGGTGGCGCTGAACAAGGCGGACTCGGCCGACGAGGAGCTGGTGGAACTCGTCGAGTTGGAGGTCCGCGAGCTGCTCAGCGCGCACGGCTACGGCGGTGACTCGGTGCCCGTCGTGCGCGTCTCCGGGCTCAAGGCGCTGGAGGGGGACCCGCGTTGGACGGCGTCGATCGAGGCGCTGCTCGACGCGGTGGACACCTACGTGCCGATGCCGGAGCGGTATCTGGACGCCCCGTTCCTGTTGCCGGTGGAGAACGTGCTGACCATCACCGGGCGCGGGACCGTGGTGACCGGGGCCGTCGAGCGGGGGACGGTGCGGGTCGGGGACCGGGTCGAGGTGCTCGGCGCGGACGTCGAGACCGTCGTCACGGGTCTGGAGACCTTCGGGAAGCCGATGGACGAGGCGCAGGCCGGGGACAACGTGGCGCTGCTGCTGCGCGGGGTGCCGCGGGACGCGGTGCGGCGGGGGCATGTGGTCGCGGCGCCGGGGAGCGTGGTGCCGGCGCGGCGGTTCTCGGCGCGGGTGTACGTGCTGTCGGGGCGTGAAGGAGGTCGTACGACCCCGGTCTCGACGGGGTACCGGCCGCAGTTCTACATCCGTACGGCGGACGTGGTCGGGGACGTCGACCTCGGTGAGGTGGCCGTCGCCCGGCCCGGGGACACGGTGGAGATGACCGTGGAACTGGGGCGGGACGTGCCCCTGGAGACGGGGCTCGGGTTCGCGATCCGGGAGGGCGGCCGGACCGTGGGCGCGGGGACGGTGACCGGCGTCCAGGGTTCGTAGGCGGTTGCGGTACGTGGGGGACTGCGGGCCGGTGGAGGCCGGTCGCGCAGTTCCCCGCGCCCCCGGGTGGGTATGCGCATCGCACAATGGAGACGTGAACGAATCCATACCCGTCGTGCGTGTCACCGAGTACGGCACCGCCAAGTTGATGCCCGACGTCGATCGGGAGCGGGCGTGGTTGCTGACCGTGGACGGGGCGCCGCAGTCGTACGTCGACCTCGACGAACCGACGTATCTGGAGTTCGAGTACGCGCGGCGGCTCGGGTACGTGCTGGATGCCGTGGCCGAGGCCGGGGCGGCTCTCGACGTGCTGCATCTCGGCGGGGGCGCGCTCACCCTGCCCCGCTACGTGGCGGCGACCCGGGCCGGGTCCCGACAGGACGTCGTGGACGCCGACCGGGGGCTGCTCGACCTGGTCACCGAGCATCTGCCGCTGGCGGACGGCGCGGGGATCGCCCTGCACACCGCCGACGCCCGGGGCTGGCTGGAAGGGGCTCCCGGGGACTCGGCCGACGTGATCATCGGCGATGTCTTCGGCGGCTCCCGGATCCCCGCGCACCTGACCTCGCTGGGCTACGCGCGGGAGGCCGAGCGGGTGCTGCGCGCCGACGGGGTGTACCTGGCGAACCTCGCGGACTCCGCCCCCTTCGCCTTCCTGCGTTCGCAACTCGCCACCTTCGCCGCGGTGTTCGAGGAGCTTGCGGTCATCGCCGAGCCGGGGGTGCTGCGCGGCCGGCGGTTCGGGAACGCGGTGCTCATCGCCTCGCACCGGCCGATCGACGCCGGTGCGCTGGCCCGTCGCACGGCCGCCGACGCCTTCCCGGCGCGGGTCGAACACGGCAGCGCGCTCAGGGAGTTCGTGGGTGGCGCCCACTCGGTCGGGGACGCGGACGCGGTGCCGTCACCCGAGCCCCCCGGCGGAACGTTCGGCATCGGGTGACGCGGGCGTGGGCCGTTCGGTCACCGCGACCGTACGGCGGGTGAGGTTGCGCACGTCCGGCACGAGGAGCACCGCGGCCGTGACGACGACGATCACACAGGCGCAGCCCCACAGAGCGGGGCCGAGCCCGAAGGCCTCCTCGGCAGGGCCCGCCAGCGCCATCGCCGGCGGCAGCAGGGAGACCGAGCCGAACCAGTCGTACGCCGAGACCCGGGAGAGCTTCTCCTCGGGTATCTCCTGGTGCAGCGCGGTCATCCAGGAGACGCCGAAGACCTCCACCGTCACCCCGGTCACGAACATCACCACGTAGAGGACGCCCACCGGCACCGGTACCGCCAGGGCCGCGGAGGGCAGCGCCAGCGGGAAGACGCAGAGGGTGCCGACGAACAGCAGTCGGCGGGGCTTCCAACGGGTCATCAGGAGGGCACCGGCCGCCGTGCCCGCGCCGAACGCGGCCAGGGCGAGACCCCAGGGACCCGGGCCGCCGAGGCTGTTGCGTGCCACCAGCGGGCCGTAGACCGCGTCGGCGGCGCCCAGCACCGCGTTCGCGATCGAGAACTGGACGACGATGCCCCACAGCCAGGGGCGGCCCGTGAACTCCCGCCAGCCGTCCCGCAGGTCCGCCAGCATCCCGCCACCGGGAGCGCGCGGCGGGACATGGCTGACGTCGAGGAACGAACGCAGCGTCCCGGCGACCGCGAACGCCGCGGCGTCCACCGCCAGCACCCAGCCGGGGCCCACCGCCGCCACCAGCGCGCCGCCGAGGGCCGCGCCGCCCAGGGCGGCCCCCTGCATCGCCATCCGGAACACGGCGAACGCCCGGCCCGCCTGCTCCCCGCTCACCGAGGACAGCAGCATTCCCTCCGCCGCCGGGCTGAAGAACGCCTGGCCGGTACCGCCCAGCGCGGTGAGCAGCATCATCTGCCACAACCGGGGCTGGCCGGCGAGCACGAGGGCGGCGAAGGCGCCCTGGGAGAAGAAGTTCAGGGTGTTGGCCGCGACCATCACCCGGTGGCGGGGGAAACGGTCCGCGACCGCGCCGCCGACGAGCAGGAACAGCACCAGCGGGAGGGTGCGGGCGGCCGCCACCAGGCCGACGTCCCCGGCGTCGCCGCCCGCGTCCAGCACCGCGAACGCGGCGGCGATCAGCGAGCCGTTGGCACCCAGGCTCGTCACGATCGCCGCCGCGGTCAGCAGACCGTAGTTGCGGCCGGCCCAGGCGGGTCTGCGCAGGCGGGCGGGGGTGCCGGGGACGTCGGAGGTGGAGGTCACCGCCTGACTATCCCCGCCCGGGACCGGGCCTGCCAAACCGTTTGCCGGCCGTCGAGCCCCGCATCCGGTCAGCCCCCGGTCGGGGTGCCGTGCAGCCGGACCGTGCTGAGGATCTTCATGATCGTCGCTGTCGGGACCTCGCCGTTCACGCCCTTGGCACCGTAGAAGTCCCAGGACACCAGGTCCCCGGCCGAGTTCTCGAACCCGAACGTGATCGCCTTGCCGTCACTCGCACACTTGCCCTTGGCCGGTGTGCCGGTCGAGCGGGCCCACGCGTAGGCGCCCTTGAGGCCCGACGCGGTGGTGTAGGCGGTGGCCTTCTTGTCGTAGCCGATGCTCTTCTTGTCCGGATACGTATAGCCGCCGTACACCCACCAGGGCACCTCCCTGACGGCCGCGTCGCCCGGGGTCTTCGCGCCGCTCTCGCCCTTGGTGCCGACCGCCGCCAGGGCGGTGTCCTCGGTCCTGCCGTCCTTGTCGTCGTCGCTCGTGCACCACTTCGACCTGTACTGGGCGGGCGCCGACATCGTGATGATCGGCTTGCCCTCCTTGTCCTCGAAGCCGACGGAGGTGCCCGAGGACAGCACCTCCCAGTCGGCAGGCACGTCGAAGGCCGTGCCCCACTTGGGGTTAACGACGGTCTTCCAGCCCGCGACCGTCGGCTTCTCGCCGGTGCCGTCGCCGCGCGGGTTGTCGTCGCCCGAGGCGGTGGCCGAGGCGGACGCGGTCCCCGAAGGCGACCGGGGGGTCCCCTGGTTCTTGCCGCTGTCCGCCTTGTCGTCCTTCGTGCCGCCGAGCACCAGGAAACCGGTCACCCCGGCCGCCACCACGACGGCCGCGGCCGCGATGATCGCGACCAGCCGGGTCCGGTTGCCGCCGCCCCCGCCCTGCGGTCCCTGCGGTGCGCCGACGGGTCCCGGCGGACCCCACTGCGGCTGCCGGCCGTACCCGCCCGGCTGTGGATACTGCTGGTAGCCGGGCTGCTGGTACGGATTCGGCTGCTGGTAACCCGGTTGCTGGTACGGGTTGTTCTGCGGGTTCTGCTCGCCCCCTGGCGGCTGCTGTTCTGGCCACATGGCTGGTAACCCTAATCCAGGGTGCCGGCGGCCCGGTCCGGTCCGGTCCCCGCAGGGATCGGGTGAGCGGCCGACAACGGGCAGCAGAACGCCCTCGGCCCTCATGGTCGGAGCCCCTGGGGGCACCGGTGTCGCGAACGGCCGGCGGTGCTCGAAATGTGCGTGCGGGCCGGGCTCGGACAACGGAAGGATGGGTGGATGGAGCAACCGCTTGACGTGCCTGAACTCGCCGCCGGTGCTGGATTCGTGCTTCGGCCGTGGCGTCTGTCGGACCTTCCGCTGGTCCGTGAGGCGTCGGAGGACGACTACATCCCGTTGATCACGACGGTGCCCTCGCCGTATTCCGAGCCGGCGGGCGTCGCGTTCATCGAACGGCAGTGGGGCCGGGCGACCACGAGGGCCGGGTACACGTTCGTGATCGCGACCGCTGCCGGTCGGCCGGTCGGCCAGGTGGGGCTGTGGCTGAGGGACAGGGAACAGGGCCGTGCGTCTCTGGGCTACTGGGTCGTCAAGGCGGCGCGCGGTCAGGGCGCCGCCGTGGCTGCTGTCAACGCAGTGGTCGGCTGGGCTCTGCGGGATCTGCGGATTCCCCGGCTCGAACTGTGGGTGGAGCCGTGGAACACGGCCTCCGTGCGAACCGCCGAGCGTGCCGGATTCCGGCGCGAGGGACTGCTGCGGGGGTGGCAGCAGGTCGGGGGTGAACGCCGGGACATGTTCATGTATGCGCTGCTGAATGAGGAGTCGTGATGCCGTGGGTCCTGCCGCCAGGACCGGCTGGGTCCCCGATGCTTCGGCGGGGTGCCACGGGGCCGGCCGGCCCCGCATCGTGCTGACCGCCCCCGGCAGGCAGTACTGGCGCCGGCCCACGGTTCGAGGCTTGCTACGACGATGCCGCCGGTGCGACCAGCTGTCAGCTCACCCACGGCGAGTGGGTCGGGGCTCTGCGCACCGCCCCGGCTCTGGTCAGGTTCTGCTACCCGTGAGTAACATGCAGGTATGAGCACAGACCAGATGTCGATCGGCGAGATGCTCGCCGCCACGGTCCCGATGGTGCGGACCCTCAACCTGGAGTACCTGGAGACGACTCCGGAGCGGGCGGTGCTGTCGCTTCCGGACCAGGGTGAGTTCCACAACCACATCGGCGGCCCGCACGCGGGTGCGATGTTCACCCTCGCCGAGTCCGCCAGCGGGGCGGTCGTCCTCGCCGCCTTCGGCGACCAGCTCTCCCGGGCCGTGCCGCTCGCGGTCAGCGCCGAGATCGCCTACCGGAAGGTCGCCCTCGGCCCGGTCACGGCCACCGCGACGCTCGGCCGGCCCATCGCCGACGTCGTCGCCGAACTGGACGCGGGCGGGCGGCCCGAGTTCCCGGTCGCCGTCGCCATCACGCGCGAGGACGGCGCGGTCTCGGGCGAGATGTCGGTCGTCTGGACCCTGCGCCCCAACGGCTGACCCGGGCGTCGGAACGCCGGACGGGGTGCGGGCCGCCGGGCCCTCACCCCGTCCTCCACGAGGGGCCGCTCAGGCGGCGCGGCGCTGTTCCCGCCCGGCCCCGTCCTCCTCCGCCAGGCCCGCCACGAACTCCTTGAGCCACGCCGTGAACTCGGGCCCCAGATCCGGCCGTTCGCAGGCCAGACGGACCACCGTGCGCAGGTAGTCGCCCTTGTCCCCGGTGTCGTAGCGCAGTCCGTCGAAGACCACCCCGTGCACCGTCCCGCCGGCCGCCAACTCCTGCAGTGCGTCGGTCAGCTGGATCTCGCCGCCCCGGCCGGGCGCGGTCCGCTCCAGCACCTCGAAGACCTGCGGGTCGAGGACGTAGCGGCCGATGACCGCGTAGTTGCTCGGGGCGTTCTCCGGGGCCGGCTTCTCCACCAGTCCGGTCACCCTGACCACCCCGTCCTCGGCGGAGGCCTCGACGGCGGCGCAGCCGTAGAGGTGGACCTGCGAGGGGTCGACCTCCATCAGCGCCACGACACTGCCCTGGAAGCGGTCGCGGACGTCCAGCATCCGGCTGAGCAGGGTCTCGCGGGCGTCGATCAGGTCGTCGCCGAGGAGCACCGCGAAGGGCTGGTCGCCGACGTGGTGCCTGGCGCACAGCACCGCGTGGCCGAGGCCGAGCGGGTCGCCCTGGCGGATGTGGTGGATGTCGGCGAGCCGGGCCGGGTCGCGTACCGCGTCCAGGCGGACGGTGTCACCCTTGGCGGCCAGGGCCTGTTCCAGCTCGAAGGCGCTGTCGAAGTGGTCCTCGATGGCCCGCTTGTGCCGTCCGGTGACCATGAGGATGTCGTCGAGCCCGGCCTTTGCCGCCTCCTCGACGACGTACTGGATGGCCGGCTTGTCCACGACCGGCAGCATCTCCTTCGGTGTCGCCTTGGTGGCGGGCAGGAAGCGGGTGCCGAGCCCGGCGGCCGGGACCACGGCCTTGCGCACCGTCCGGGGGGACGCGGGGGCGGGGGAGGAGTGGGGGGCGATCATGCGGCACATGGTGGTGCACCGGGATGAGAGCGGGCCGGGAGAAACGTGTCAGGCGGCTGTGGAACGCCGGGTGCCGTCCGTTGTGACGGCGGGCGCCGAGGAGTTGAAGATTTCGTGATCCACCGGGTCCATGGCGCACACAAGTTGAACCTGTGCGACCGCTGAATCCAATCAGGATGTGGATACCGCCGGTAACTTATCTGAATTACCGCGACTTTGAACTTCGGTCATCCTGACTTCTTGTTTCCTATGAGCGGCGTGTGCGAAGGTGAGCCTCCCTGCGGGAGGGTCCAGAGGTCTGCACGGCCGTCAGGCCGGTCCTTGTGGGCTCCAGAAGGTACGCACCAATCAGGCACTGCATTCCTCAGGGCGCCATTTCGCATGCCGTCCTGCGGTTCGGAAGGAAATGGTTCAGTGCACTCCCCCTACCCCCCACGGCCGCCCTACCCGCCTCGCCCCGGTTCGACGCCCGGGGAGTCCGACCGCAATCTCGTCGCCCAACTCGCCGCGGACCCCACCGCCAGGCACCACGCCGTCGCCCTGCTGCTGGCCAGACACTGGCGTGCCACCTGCGAGTACGCCGTCGTCTGCCTCGCCTCCGCCACGCCCGCCGCGCAACTGGTCGCCAGCGCGGCCTTCGAGCGGGTCCTCGGCCGGCTGGCCGGCGGCGCGGTCGGCGGCGCCCTTCGTCCGCAACTGCTCGTGGCCGTACGGGAGACGGTCCGCGCGTGGGCCGCCGACGAAGCCATTTCCGTGGTCGTACCGGAACTGCGCAGAACCACCGGCGGTCGCGGACTCAGTGCCGCGAAGCCCGGGACCCCCGAAAGGCGGCAACTCGCCGAACGTGCTTTCCGGGCGCTTCCCGGAGCCTCGCAATGCCTTCTGTGGCACACCGAGGTGGAAGCCGAACCCATAAACATACCCGCTGGTCTGTTGGGTGTCGACGTCCGTACCGCGACGGCCGCCCTCGACCAGGCCCGCGAGCAATTCAGGACCGGCCTCGTGCGCGCGCACCGGGAACTCGCGCCCTCGAAGGAATGCCGTTTCTACAACCGTCTCCTCGACGTCCCCATTCGCCGGGGCGGGTCACTGCTCCCCGATGTGCAACGGCATCTCGCGGAGTGCCGGTACTGCCGGCATGCCGCCGAACAGCTGAGCCACTTCGACGGTGGTCTCGAGTTCCTGCTCGCCGAGACCGTGCTCGGCTGGGGAGCCCGCCGCTATCTCGACAGCCGCCCCGGTCGCGGCGCCGCCGTCGAGGCGTGGCCGACCGGCTCCGGACCGGAGCGGCAGGCCGCGCCCGGCGGACGGCACCGCACGGTGCCGGAGGGCGGCCGACGCAAGGCGCTGGCCGTCGGCGTCGGCGTCGGCCTGGTCTCCCTCGTGCTGCTCGCGACCGTGCTCGCGGCCAAGGGCTGGTCGGACGACAACGGCGTCGCGCACCCCGGCGCCACCACCTGGGGCGCCCCCGTCGTGGGCGTCACCCGGCCCGGCCCCACCGGCCGCTCGCCCGCCACGGGCTCCCCGTCGCCGGCGTCGGTGGGCGCACCCCCCGAGATCGCCCACGGCCGACTGCGCAGCCTCGACGCCGGACTCTGTGTCGACGTGCGCGGGGGCCTCGTGCGGGCGGGGGCCGAACTGCGGCTCGGCACGTGTTCGGACGCCGGGTCCCAGCAGTGGTCGTACCAGGAGGACGGCATGCTGCGCAGTGCCCTCGACCCCACCCTGTGTGTCGCCGCCGACCCCGGTGCCCGCAGTGTCGTGGTCTCCGGCTGCCTGGTGCACGCGGGGGAGGTGTCGTACGACTTCACGGTGCGCGGCGAACTCCTGCTCCGCTGGGACAAGGGCCTCGCGCTGGCCGCGGACGCCACCCATGTGGTGGTGGCCCGCCGCGACGGATCGGTCGGGCAGCGCTGGGACCTGCGACCGGCGGGCGACGACACGGCGATGCCGCCCGTGGCCGCCCCGACGGTGACGCCCCCTCCGGAGCAGGGCGGGCCCGCCGGGGCCCCCGGGACCCCGGCCCCGGCGGGGCAGGTGCCCGCTGCGCCACGGGAACCGTACGGCACGCGGGTCGCGCAGGCCGGGGCCTCCGACCGTCCCGTCGCCGTCGTTCCGTCCGCGCCTGTCGGCGCCATCGGGCACGCGGACCCCGTGGGGCCGCTCACCGCGACGGCCGGTGATGTGCTGGGCTCCGTGGCGAAGACCGTGACGGACGTCGCGCACGGGGCGGGAAGCCTGCTCGGCCAGGACCTGTCCGGCCGACCGGGGCTCGCTGCCCGGGGGGCCACTTCACCGTGAAGTGGTCCTCCGCTTTCGGGACTGCGGATCGTTGGCACAAGCCACACCGGATCTACGTCTCCTACGCACCGGCGGTACCGCTGACGGACCGTCAAGGCACTGTGACGGCGGATGCGTCCACAGGGCCTCTTCGGCGACAGGGACCCGGGAGTCCGCCTCACCGGTCCTTCCCGGTCGACGACGACCATCATCCGGTCGCCAAAGATCCACCGCTGGATCCGCGTCGACGAACGGCCGGCGAGCGGCAGCTCCCCGGCCGTTTACTTCAAGGGTTTACGAGAATTTTTCCGACTGCGTGTTTCATTTGAAGTAATACAGTTGGAGTCAGGTTTTTGTCAGGCTTGATGCAGGGTTCGTGCAGGACTGTCCGGAGCGGGTTTCCGGTGTGCCACGATCGAGCCACGGGCCGCGGACACCCCGAATTTACAGAGCTCGGCGCCACCGCACCGCACGTTGCGTCAGGGTGAGGACGGGATGAATGGCCGGGGTGCTTTGACGGGCTTGTGACGGTGTGGTGCCAGTGGTCCGGGCGCCCCGCGGCCCCTGATCCGAAGGGGATTGCTCGGTTTTTCGGCTCTTGCGGTGAATTCCCCCAGCTGGCCGAATCAATGCTGCCCCGCGTGATAGCGCCGCCCCGTTATTGACCCGCGAGTAATGAACTCGCTAGTTTCCGGTGGCCTCACCCGGATCTCTCCGCCGCACAAGTCCCCCACCGTGCTGTCCTCCCGATTATTCGGAGCATCATGACGTCCCCTGTGCGTGCCGTCGACCTGATCATCTGCATCACGCCTTTCGGAGAACCCGACGCCAGGCTCGCCACGGCGGTCTGCGCCGCCGGCGGACTCGGCGTCCTCGACCTCGGCCGCGGTGACCGAAGAACCCGGGAGGCACTGGCCCGGCTGACCCGCGCCGCGCCCGGGCCGTACGGCGTGCGGGTGGGCGCGGGCTGTGCGCTCGCCCCGGACGACCTGCACCCGGCCCCCGACACGGTGGTCCTGGCCGCCGACGCACCCTGGGACATCGCGCAACTCGCCCCGAAGAGCAGGGTCCTCGCCGAGGTCACCGATCTGGCCGCGGCACGCGCGGCGGTCGCGGCCGGCGCGCACGGGCTGATCGCCCGGGGAGCCGAGAGCGGTGGCCGGGTCGGCACGCTCAACACCTTCATCCTCCTTCAGCAGCTGCTCGCAGCAACGGAGTTGGGCGTACCGGTCTGGGCCTGCGGCGGCATCGGGCCGCGTACGGCGGCGGCCGCGGTGGCCGGCGGCGCGGCCGGGGTCGTCCTGGACAGCCAACTCGCCCTGCTCGCCGAGTCCGGGCTGCCCGAGGCGACAGCGGCCGCGCTGCGCTCCCTGGACGGCTCCGAGACGGTGGTCGTGGCCGGGCACCGGGTCCTGCACCGGCGCGGCCCGGACACCGTGCGCCCGCCCGCCGACGACCCGGCCGCGGTCGCCGCGCTGCTCGGCGCCGAGGACCCGCGCACCCAGCTGCTCCCGGTGGGCCAGGACGGCTTCCTCGCCGCGCGGTTCGCCGAACGATGGCGCGATGCCGGGCGAACGGTCCGGGAGGTGCGGGCGGCGATACGGGGGACCGGCGAGGGAGCGGCCGCGGCGCTGCGGCCCGCGACCTCCGCGATGAGCCGCGCCCTCGGCACCCGGCTGCCCGTCGCCCAGGGCCCGATGACCCGGGTCAGCGACCGGGCCGCCTTCGCCGCGGCCGTGGCCGACGACGGGGCACTGCCCTTCCTGGCGCTGGCCCTCGCGGACGGCGCCCGCACCCGGGAATTGCTGACCGAGGCCAAGGCGGCCCTGGACGGGCGGCCCTGGGGCGTGGGCGTCCTCGGTTTCGCCCCCGAGGAGCTGCGGAACGCCCAGCTCGAAGCCGTACGCGAACTGCGGCCCAGCCACGCGATCGTCGCCGGCGGCCGGCCCGCCCAGGCCGAGGTGCTGGAGCGGGCCGGGATCAGCACCTTCCTGCACGTGCCCTCGCCGGGGCTGCTGCGGCAGTTCCTGGAGGCCGGGGCCCGGAAGTTCGTGTTCGAGGGTTCGGAGTGCGGCGGCCATGTCGGGCCACGCGCGAGCTTCCCGCTGTGGGAGGCCCAGCTCGCCGTGCTGGAGGACTTCCCGCACGTCGAAGGAGTCCAGGTGTTCTTCGCGGGCGGCGTCCACGACGAACGCTCCGCCGCGATGGTCGCCGCGCTCGCCGCGCCGTTGACCGCCCGGGGCGCGGCCGTCGGCCTCCTCATGGGCACCGCCTACCTCTTCACCGAGGAGGCGGTGGACCGGGGGGCGATCCAACCCCTCTTCCAGCGCCAGGTCAGGGCCGCCGCCTCGACCGCCCTCCTGGAGACCGCGCCCGGTCACGCCACCCGCTGTGTGCCCAGCCCGTTCACCCTCAACTACCACAAGCGCGAAGCCGAGCTGCGGGCCGACGGAGTCCCGGACCGGCGGCTGTGGGAGGAGCTGGAACGGCTGAACGTCGGCCGGCTGCGCATCGCCAGCAAGGGCGTCGACCGCTCCGACACCGGCGAGTTGACACCCGCCGACGAGCAACGCCAGCTCAATGACGGGATGTTCATGGCCGGCGAGGTCGTCGTCCTGCGCTCGGCGACGACCACCATGGCGGCCCTGCACCACGCCGTGACCGACGGTGCGGCCGACCTCCTGGCGGGTCGGCCGGTGCCCCGGCAGCAGACGGAACCGCCCGCGCCCGCTCCGCTGGACATCGCGATCGTGGGCATGGCCTGTATGTTCCCGCAGGCTCCCGACCTCGCCGCGTTCTGGGCGAACGTGGTGGCCGGCCGCGACGCGGTCACCGAGGTGCCGCCCGAGCGCTGGGACCCGGCCGTCCACCACGCGGACGGGAACACCACGTCGAAGTGGGGCGGCTTCCTGCCGCCCATTCCCTTCGACGCGCTGGACTACGGCATCCCGCCCGCCTCCCTCGGCCACATCGAGCCGGTCCAGCTGCTCGCCCTGGAGGCCGCCCGACGGGCCCTCGACGACGCCGGATACGGCGGGCGGGGCCGGGAGTTCGACC
>NZ_JBEYFC010000225.1:0-13537 GCF_040634175.1 Streptomyces sp. NPDC007162 | reverse complement strand
GCCGCGCCCAACGCGGGTGTGATCCGCCGTACGGCCCCGGAACGCGTCGGCGAGGTGCCCGGCGCCCTCGCCGTCCGGGCCGAGCGGGTGCTGGACGGGGAGGTCAACGCCGGTATCCGGGCCAAGGGCGAGGGCGTCGCGGCCCAGGGCGCATCGTGGTTGGCGAAGCTCGCCCGCACCTCGTTCGCAGAGCAGCAGACCAAGCTCGCGGAGTGTTCGGGGGACCAGGCCGTGTTCCTGCCGCAGACGGGGTGGTCGCTGCGTCTCGACGATTTCCTGGTCACCCGGATGCTGGAGCTCGCCGTGCACATGGACGATCTGGCCGTCAGCGTGGGTCTGGCCGCCCCGGAGCTCCCGCGGGAGGTCTTCGACCCGGTGATCGCGCTGTTGACCCGGCTCGCTGCCCGGCGGCACGGCCAAGCGGCGCTGCTGAGAGCTTTCACCCGGGTGGAGCGGGCCCCCGCGGCGATCAACGCGATCTGACTCCTGGCAGCAGGCCGGCCCCGACCGGGTCCGCCGAGTGGCCTCGGCCAGCCGAAGCGGTCGTGGTCCGTCAGGACGTCGGCGATGGTGCGCCGGTGGGCGGCGGCCAGTTCCTGATCGGTGTCGATGCACTGGGTCAGGGTCAGCAGGGATTTCCACAGCGCCCAGCCCCGGGCCCGGGCCAAGGTGCCGTCGTCCTGGCCGACCGCGCGCCGGAACGCCTCCCTGCTGTCGCCGTACAACGTCCCCCCCGCGTCACCAGATCGCAGGCCGGGTCGCCGACGCCCGACGTGCCGAAGTCGGGGACGGCTGTCAGTCTGCCGTCCTCGACCAGCAGGTTGCCGGACCGGGACCGGGGGGCAAGGGTGGCTTCCCAGACGGCGGCGGCTCGATCCGCGCGTCGTCACACCATGAGGCGACGCACTCACCCCGTGATGGAGGCCCGGAAGTGGTACCGGTCGCCGCGGTAGGCGGCAGCGGTGAGTTCGAGGGGCTGTCCGTTCTGGTTGAAGGCGAGCTGGGTGGCGACGAGCACCGGAGTCGCGTCGGTGATTTCGAGCAGTCGCCGTTCCTCCGCCGTCGGGTGGCGGGCCTCCACGGAGTAGTCGGCGACCTTGGGCAGTTGGGGCGGGTCGGCGCGGCGGAGTGTGGCGAAGAGCGTGTGCGTGGTGAAGTCCGTCTCAGCGAGCTCCGGGCACAGTGCGAGCGGCAGCCGGTTGTGCTCCAGCACCACGACGATGTCGTCCAGGTAGCGCAGTCGGCGCATCTCGAAGATCGCGGCTCCCGGCCCGATCCTCAGCTGTTCGGACTCCTGAACCGTGGCGGGACGGACCCCGCTCTCCAGGACCGAGTCGCGGAGCCGCAGGCCCTGTTGTTCGGCGTAGTCGGCGAAGCCCTGTACCGACTGGGCTGCCGCCCGACCCGGTGACGGCGGGGGCGATGCGGGGGCGACGCGTTCGTACCCCTCGGCGAGGAACCAGCCGCGGGCCGGCGCGGACTCGATGACGTGGCGCTCCGCGAGTTCGTTCAGGGCGGAGCGAAGGGTGACGCGCGAGACGCCGTACCGGGTGGCCAGTGCCCGCTCCGAGGGCAGTCGGTCTCCCGGGCGGGCACCTTTCTCGGCGATGTCGTCCAGGAGACGTCCGGCGACCTGGGAGTACAGCGGCAGGGCGTCTCCGCTCAACAGCCCTTGAGGGAGACCACGGTCCGAAGAAGGCATACCAGAGGTATACCAGTTTCATGTAGACCAGTGCCATACCAATAACAGACCATTGACGGCCATTTACGAGACCAGTACCGTTCCAGTCACGTTTCCGGAGCCGCGTCGGCAGATGCGTCTGACGCGCTTCGGTGAACCCTGGAGCGATCATGTGGAACCCCTTGGATGAAGTGGTCCGCCGCCAGAAAGCAGGCGAACCGCACGGCTTCACCTCCGTCTGCTCGGCCCATCCGCTGGTCATCGAGGCAGCGGTCCGCCAGGCCCACGAATCGGGAGGCACCGTCCTCGCCGAGGCGACCTCCAACCAGGTCGACCAGTACGGCGGCTACACCGGCATGCGGCCCGAGGACTTCCGCGAACTCGTGCACGGCATCGCCGCCGAACACGGCCTGCCGCTGGAGCGGGTCGTTCTGGGCGGAGACCACCTGGACTGCAGCTTCTCCTGTGCCGACGACGTCGCTCCGCTGACCGACGACCTGGTCGCCGACCGCACCGCACGCCTGGTGCGTGTGGCCGAGTCCACCGCGGGCGACTCCGCCGGAACCCTCCGTCATGTCATCGGAACCGAGGTTCCGGTGCCGGGAGCGCCCACCTGCCCCACCAGTACCAGCGCGTCAGGGCCGGGGGCCTGTCCGCGACACCGCGGGACCTCGTCGTCGATCACGTCCGTGACGTCCTGCGCGACTACGACCGTGCATGCCGAACCCATGACAAGGAGTACGCGTGAAGACCACCACCCAAGACCTGGTACCTCAGGACCGCGGGGCCGACCACACCACCGCCGAGATCATCCAGCAGCCCGACGTGTGGCGTGAGGTCGGGGCGATCGTCGCCGGTGAACGCGTGTCCCTGGACGCCTTCCTGGCACCCCTGCTCGTCGACGAGGAGCTGCGGATCGTCCTCACGGGAGCCGGTACCTCGGCCTTCGCCGGAGAGGTCGTCCGGGCCGCGGTCGCTCGCGCCACCGGCCGCCGCACCGATGCCGTTTCCACCACCGACATCGTCGCCGACCCCTGTGTGTCCTTCCCCGACGACGTCCCCACGCTGCTCGTCTCGTTCGCCCGGTCCGGGGACAGCCCCGAGAGTGTCGCGGCGACCCGGCTGGCGGACCAGGTCCTGGCACACGTGCACCACCTCGTCATCACCTGCAACAGCGCCGGGCAGCTGGCCCGCCTGCACCGCGAGAGCGCCTCCTCCCACGTCCTGCTGATGCCCGCCGCGTCGAACGACCAGGGCTTCGCCATGACGTCGAGCTTCACCAGCATGCTTCTGGCGTCCCTGCTCGCCCTGGGCGCGCTCACCACGGACGCCATCGAGGCCCCGGCAGCGGCGGCCGAGCACATCACGGCGGGCGGACTCGACGGGCAGATCGAGGAGTTGCTGGCCCGCGAACCCGAACGGCTGGTGTACCTCGGCAGCAGCAGCGCCCTCAAGGGGCTGGCCCAGGAGTCCGCCCTGAAGCTGCTGGAGCTGACCGGAGGCGCGCTCGTGGCGTCCTCGGAGTCCTCACTCGGCTTCCGCCACGGCCCCAAGTCCGTCCTGAACGACCGCACAGCCGTCGTCGTCTACGTGTCGAACGACCCCTACACGCGCCGCTACGACCTCGACATCCTCGCCGAACTGCGCGCGGGGCTGCCGCAGGGCAGCGTCGTCGCCGTCTCCGCGTCGCGGGACGGACTGCCCGGCGACGACACCTGGCTGCTCCCCGGGCTCGCCGGCGTCGACGACACCGTCCTCGCCCTTCCCGCGGTGCTGTGTGCCCAGTTGGTCGCGCTGCGCGCGTCCCTGCACCGGGGCATCCGGCCCGACAACCCGTTCCCCTCCGGACAGGTGAACCGCGTGGTGCAGGGCGTGACCGTGCATCCGCTCCCCCAGCGACGCGACGACGTCGTCTGACAGCGTTCCGACAGAGCCGAGCGGAGAACAACGATGTTTCTGGGTGTGGACGGCGGAGGCACCAAGACAGCCTTCTGCCTCATCGACCGTGCGGGCGCGATCAGGGCCCGGGCCGTCGCGGAGGGTGCCTACTACTTCGCGGACAACGGGACGGGAGGCGTGGAGCACGTCACGCAGGTTCTGCGCGAGGGAATCCGGGCCGTGACGGAGGGCGCGGGCTTCACGCCCGCGGACATCGCCTACGCGTTCCTGGGCCTGCCCGGGTACGGGGAGGTCCCCGGCGACGTCGCCGCGCTGGACGCCGTCCCCGGCGAGGTGCTGGGACACCGGCGCTACGTGTGCGACAACGACATGATCTGCGGCTGGGCCGGTTCGCTCGGCGCTGTGGACGGCATCAACGTCATCAGCGGCACCGGATCGATGACCTACGGCGAGCGGCAGGGCCGCGGTGTGCGCACCGGAGGCTGGAGCGAACTGTTCAGCGACGAGGGATCGGCGTACTGGATCGCCGCCCGCGCGCTGAACGTGTTCTCCCGGATGAGTGACGGCCGGCTGCCCGAGGGCCCGCTCGTGGAACTCCTGCGCCGCCATCTCGATCTGACCACCGACCTCGAGGTCATCGACGTCGTACTCAACCGGTGGCAGGGACACCGCAGCGAGATCGCCTCGCTGAGTCCCCTCGTGGTCGAGGCGGCGGGGCTGGGCGACGCGCAGGCCGCTGCCGTCCTGACCGAGGCCGGACGGGAACTGGCCCTGCTGGTCGACAGTGCGCGACGCCGGCTGGGCTTCGCCGTGGCCGAACCCGTCCCGGTGTCCTACTCGGGCGGAGTCTTCCGCTCGGCCGCCGTGCTCGACGCGTTCACCACCCAACTCCGCGGCAGCACCGCCCGCTACGAACTGCGCCGGCCCCTGTTCGAGCCCGTGGTCGGCGCGGCCCTCTACGCGGCGAAGCTCGCCGGAACCCCTCTCGACACCGCGGCACTCGCCGCCCTGCGCTCCTCCTCGGAGTTCACCACCACGGAGAACCACCATGCGTGACCAACGAAACTGGATCCTGTACGCGGGGCTACTGGTGCTGTTCTGGGGCGTCTGGGGAGCGTTCTCCAGTCAGCCCACCGAACGGTACGGCTATCCCAACGAGATGATCTACGTCATCTGGGCCTTCACCATGCTGCTGCCTGCGGCGGTCGCACTGCGCCGGCAGCGGTTCGACGGCCGGCCGGTCGCCGCGGTCTACGGGCTCGCGGCGGGACTCACCGGGGCAGGCGGTCAACTCCTGCTGTTCCAGGCGCTGTCCGACGGGCCCCGCCTACCTGATCTTCCCCGTCGTCTCGCTCTCCCCGGTGATCACCGTACTGATGGCGGTGGCCCTGCTCAGGGAGCGGATCGGAAAGCTCGCCGTCATCGGCGTGGTCGCCGCACTGTTCGCCATCGTGCTCATCAGCATCCCCGCGGGCAACCACGGCTCGGCCGGCACCGGGTCCTGGCTGCTGCTGTCCGTCCTCATCTGCGTGGCGTGGGGCGCCCAGCGGTCTGCTGCTCGTCCCCATGGCCGTCGTCATGATGGGAGGGCTGCCCGACGCACCGTGGCAGGCGCCGGCACTGACCGCCGGCACCCAGGTCCTCAACGCCGTGGGCGCGTTGTTCCTCGTCATGGCGCTCAGCCGCGGCAGGGCAAGCGTCGTCGCACCGATCACCAACGCCCTGGCACCCGTCCTCACCATCGCGCTGTCGCTGGTCGTCCACCAGACGCTGCCGACGACATGGGGGACCATCGGCATCGTCCTCGCCCTCGCCCTCGCCCTCGCCCTCGGCGGATCCACTCTGATGGTGTACGCCGACGAGAAGCGCGAAGAGACCCCCGAGCCCCGGGTTCCCTCGGCACCGCTGACGGGCCCGTAGGCCCCGCTCTCCGGTGGTTCGGATGACGCCCGCCGCACAGGGCCGACCTGATCCGAACCTCCGCACACGGACATCACAGGTTCAGACAGCCCCCGCGTGAGGAGCACACATGCCTCTGGTCCCCACCGGCGAGTTGGTCGCGCACGCCGCGACCGAACGTCGCAGCGTCACCGCTTTCAACGTCATCACCCTGGAGCACGCCGAGGGCATCGTCACAGGCGCCGAGGCGGCCGAACGGCCCGTGATCCTGCAGATCAGCGAGAACGCCGTGCGGTATCACAGGGGCCAGCTCCTCCCGCTCGCTCTGGCGACGGCCTCGATGGCCCGGTCCAGCGCGGTCGAGGTCGCGCTGCACCTCGACCACGTGACCGACGTGGAGCTGCTGCACCAGTCGGCCGACTGCGGTTTCTCCTCCGTGATGTTCGACGCCGGGGCCCTGCCCTACGCCGAGAACGTCTCCGCCACCGCTGCGGCGGCGCGCTGGGCTCACGACGCGGGGCTCTGGCTGGAAGCCGAACTGGGGCATGTGGGAGGCAAGCCGGACTCCCCCGCAAGCGCGCACACCGCCGGCGTGCGCACCGACCCGGCGGAAGCCGTCGATTATGTGGTGCGTACCGGCGTGGACGCCCTGGCGGTCGCGGTGGGCAGCAGTCACGCCATGACCGAACGGTCGGCGACGCTGGACCACGCACTCATCGAACGGCTCCGGGAAGCGGTTCCGGTGCCCCTGGTGCTGCACGGCTCCTCCGGCGTTCCCGACGGCGAACTCCGTTCCGCCGTCCGAGCCGGCATAGTGAAGATCAACATCGGGACGGCGCTCAACATATCCCTGACCCGGGTCGTACGCGACACGCTGGACTCGCTGCCTGCGCTGACCGACCCGCGCAAGTACCTGGGCCCCGCACGCGACGCCGTTGCGAGCACCGTACACAGCATGCTCACCGTGCTGGCTCACTGACCGTCACCGATCAGCGGCCCGCACCTTGCAGGGTGTCCCCCGAGACAGCCGTCGGCTGGGCCCAGCAACGTCACGCTGAAGCGCAGACAGCCTGAATGGCGCCGACGGCGTGCCGAACCGCACCACGGCGCCGCTGCCGGCGTGACCTGGGCATGGAAGGGCGAGCCGGCCGAACGGTGCCCGAAGTGAACCCGGCTGTCCCGGACGGCGAGTCGCGGCACGGCACCGGAGGCCGTGCCGGAGGGCTCACTCGATCCGGGACGCCGGGCCGCGCGAACCGGGCTGGTGGCGCGCGAAGTAGTCGACGAGGTGCGGGGCGAGGGCGGGGACCTCGACCGGCTTGCCCCCCGAGCGCAGGGACGTGGTGGCCGCTATGCCGGTCGCGACGGCTTCCCGGGCGGCGACGGGCGACGTCTCGGTCGCACCGCCGTGCGCGACGAAACGCAGGAACTCGTCGACGAGGGCCTGGTCAGCGCCTCCGTGCGGGCCACCGGCCGCCTCGGTGGGCGGCAGCGTCAGATCGGCCTCGGCGCGGTAGCCGGAACGGCGCCGGTTCCACACCTTGATCAACGGGGCGTCGCCCTCGACGCCGTCCCCGAGGTTCTCGATACGACCCTCGTCGCCGATGACGGTGTAGTTGCGCCAGTAGTCGGGCGTGAAGTGGCATTGCTGGTAGCTGGTGAGCACTCCGTTGTCGAGGCGGGTCAGCACCATGCTGATGTCCTCCACGTCGATGACGGGGTTGAGATCGCGCAGCGCCGACGGCGGCCAGACGCCTTCGTCGAACCAGTCCTGCACCCGCTCCGAGCCCTGGGGCCGGGTACGGCGGTGCGGGCCGGCTCCGTAGACGGACAGATCGCCCAGCGCGGTCACCGTGCGGGCGTAGCCGCCCGCGAGCCAGTGGATCACGTCCAGGTCGTGTGCGCCCTTCTGCAGCAAAAGGCCCGTGGTCCGGGCCCGTTCGGCATGCCAGTCCTTGAAGTAGTAGTCGCCGCCGTGACCGACGAAATGCCGGCACCACACCGCCCGCACGGTTCCGATCGCCCCTTCGTCGACGAGCCCGCGCATGGTACGCAGGACCGGCAGGTGGCGGAGGTTGTGCCCGACGTACAGCCGGGTGCCGGTGCGGGCCGCGGCGGCCAGGACCCGGTCGCAGTCGTCGAGGTCGACGGCCAGCGGCTTCTCGACGAACACGGCGACACCGGCTTCGAGGAAGTACAGGGCAGGAGCGGTGTGGAGGTCGTCCGGGGTGAGGACGAAGACGGCATCCAAGTCGTCCGTGAGCATGTCCTCATAGCGGCAGTGGACTTGGACGTCCGCCCCGAAGAGCTCCCGGGCGTCGGTACGGCCGCGCTCGGAGGGATCCGCGCAGGAGACCACGCGAGCCGAGCCGGGCCGCTCGGCCAGGACGGCCAGCCCGGCTCGCTGGCCCGTGCCTACGACACCGACACGCAGTTCCGGCGCGGCCGGCTGGTTGGTCATGGAGCATCCCTTCGTCGCGAACAGGCAGACGTGGCGGACGCCTGGCCGCCCTGGGCCCGTCGGAGGGTCGGCCGCGGTGCGCGGTGGTGGACGGACTCGCGGTGTCCCGGGGGCGCCGCCATGGGCACGGCCGGCGCGGGAGCGTGACAGAGATGCGTCACGCATCACCCGGGCCGACAGCGGTGCCCCGGTTCGACCGTCACACCGACGACCTTAGATGCTTGAAGGTGCTCAATCAACGCTTGCATCAAGCAGTTTCAAGCATCTGTCTCTGTGCCCGGACGCCGCCGCCATCGGTCACACCCGGCCACGCGAGCGCGTCCAACTCAGCATGCAGACAAGGGACTTCGCAGCCGTTGACATCCTCGAACGCGATCGCTTTACTCTCGGACTACACCGGAGCCACGCTCTGCGTTCAGAGGCACGCCCAGCCGGTATGCAGGCCCCGCGCCGCAAGCCCGGCCCAAGTCGCCAGGACACCTCACGCGTCCGAGGCGGGGACGTGCCCGCTTCTCCTGGAGCTCACACATGAGCCATCTGAACACCACCTCTCTCAAACTGACCGGCACTGTCATCGGCGCGGCCGCGCTGACCGGCGCCCTGTTCGTCGCGGCACCCTCGACGCAGGCGGCGACCGTGTCTCTGCCGCCCACGCACGCGGGCTTCGACTACCAGATCGGAGGCGCCTACACACCGCCCGCCGGCGTCAAGGTCGTCACCCGTGACCACACCGCCTCCCCGGCCGCCGGCCTGTACAACATCTGCTACGTCAACGCCTTCCAGGCGCAGCCGGGCGCGGAGGGCGAGTGGGCGTCGGACCTGCTGCTGCGCGACTCCGCGGGCAAGGTCGTCTACGACGAGGACTGGGGCGAGGCCCTCCTCGACGTCAGCACGGACGCCAAGCGCCAGCGGATCGCCAACCAGATCGGATCCCAGATCGACGGCTGCCGGGACAAGGGCTTCCAAGCCGTCGAGCCCGACAACTACGACAGCTACAGCCGCTCCGGAAACCGTCTGACGGCGAACAACGCGCAGGCGTTCATCAAGCTGCTCTCCGCCCGCGCCCACGCGGACGGCCTGGCCATCGCCCAGAAGAACACCCCCGAGCTGGCCGGCAACCGCACCGCCAACGGCCTCGACTTCGCCGTGGCCGAGGAATGCGGCCAGTACGACGAGTGCGGCGACTACACCAGCGCCTTCGGCAACAACGTGATCGTGATCGAGTACACCAACTCCGGCAGGTCGAAGGCGTGCAAGGGGTGGGGCGGCACACTGAGCATCGTCCAGCGCGACGTGGCGGTCTCCCCGGCCGGGAGCGGCGGGTACGTCCGCAAGACCTGCTAGGGCGCATCCCGCACTGATCACGACCCCGGGCGCGCCCCGAAAGCGCGTGTCGGCCTGTGACGGCTCACCCCGAGCCGCCGCGGGCCGACATCGCCGGATGCTCAATCATGCAGATTTCCCCGATGTTTCACGCACGTCCAATCATTGCTTCCCTCTTGACAGCTGCCCGGCACCATCGTTTAACTCCTGGTCAACGCCGTAGTCGAAGCACTCGGCTGCAGAGGTACGCCCAGCCGGTAGCTGACCACGCGCCAGGAGCCCGGACTGAGTCGCCAGGACCACGTCGGTGTCCGAGGCGGGGACGTACCCACCATGTTCTGGGGCTTGGACATGATCCGTATCCATGTGACTCCCCGCGGACGGCGAGGCAGCGCCCGCATCCGGCCGCCCGTCCCGCTCCGCGCCCGGCCCTGAGCACCGCCGCACGGAGTTCCGGCCGGCCGAGACCGGTTCCGCACCGGACCCGCCGGGACCACCCGCCGTCGCCGCGGCCGGAACTCCGTACACCGAACGCATCCCTGACGCACCGCGCATGTCCCACAGCTCCGCACGGGAGGTACCCATGTCCGCGCTCACCCGCAGCGCACAGCCCGAACGCCGCACGGTCCTGCGCGTCGGCGCGGCCCTGGCCACCACGGCGGCCGCGGGCCTGGGGGCCTCCGGCTGCGCGGCGGGCGGTGACGACGGCGTGAGCGCCGACGGCACCGTGACGATCGAGATGTGGCACGGGCAGACCGACACGGGCAAGAAGGCGATGGATTCGCTGGTCGCCTCGTTCATGCGCAGCCATCCCCGTATCCGGGTGGATGTGGGCGGCGGAGTACTCGCCGACGCGATGCTCCAGAAGGTGACGGCCGCCCTCGCCGCGGGCTCCTACCCGGACATCGCCTACATCTTCGGTTCCGACCTGGCGAGCGTCGCCCGCAGCCCGCAGGTCGTCGACCTCACCGACATGGTCCGACACGCGGGCACGCCCTGGACGAACTACTGGGCGCCGGCCCGCCAGGCCGTGACCGTCAACGGCCAGGTGCGCGCCGCGCCCGCGCTGCTGGACTCGCTCGCGGTGGTCTGCAACCGCAAGCTCTTCCAGCAGGCCGGCCTGCCGCTGCCCGAAGCGGACTGGCGCTGGGACGACTTCGTCGCCACCGCCAAGGCGCTCACGGACGCCGGCCGCGGCCGTTTCGGCACCGGCTGGCCCGGCGTCGGCGACGAGGACACCGTCTGGCGTCTTTGGCCCATGATCTGGGATCTCGGCGGGGACGTCGTCGCCGACGACGGCAAGCACATCGGGTTCACCGACGCCGGGACCCGCGCCCTGGAGGTGGTGGCCGCCCTCGCCCGGGACAAGAGCGTCTACGTCGACCCGAAGCCGGGCAGCGAGCAGATGTACCAGGTCTTCCTGTCCAACCGGATGGGCATGGCCGTCACCGGTCCCTGGCAGCTCCCCGACATCCGGCAGGCGAAGATCGACTATCACGTCGTCCCGCTGCCCACCTTCTCCGGCCGGCCGGTGACCATCAGCGGACCCGACACGTGGACGGTGTTCGACAACGGCGATGCCCGCAGGAAGGCCGCCAAGACCTTCGTGAGCTGGCTGATGCAGCCCGTACAGGACGTGCGCTGGGACATCGACGCGGGCAGCCTCCCGCTCAGCCGCCGCACCCGCGATCTGCCCGCCTGGCAGCACCAGGAGAACACCACCGAAGGCCTGGAGGTGTTCACCAAGGCACTGGACTCGGCCCGCGTACGCCCCGTGCACGCCGCCTACCCGCAGATCTCGCAGGCCCTCGGACAGGCCGTCGTCGCGGTGCTGCTGGGCCGGAGCAGTCCCGCCCAGGCAGTGCGCTCCTGCGCCGCCGACGCCAACGCCGCACTGCTCATACCCCGCTGAGGAGATCCGCCGTGTCCCGAGTGCCCACCCCGATCACTCTGTCCCGGCCCCCGGACAACCGGCGAGCCCTGCGCCGCAGACGGGCCGCCGAGTCCGCGATGGCCTGGACGTTCGTATCGCCCGCGGTCCTGATCATCCTCGGTCTCAGCGTGGTGCCCATCATCTGGTCGCTGCTGCTGTCCTTCCGGGCCGACGACCTCGTCACACCGAGCCGCTGGGTGGGCCTGGACAACTACCGCGCCCTCGCCCAGGACCCCCACTTCAGCCAGGCGGTGCACAACACCCTGCTCTACACCGCGCTGTACGTGCCGGCGAGCATGGTGGTGGGGCTGCTGCTCGCCCTCGCCCTGAACCGGCGCATACGCTTCGTCGGGCTCTACCGCACCCTGTTCTTCGTGCCGTTCGTGGTCTCCTCCGCCGCACAGGGCGTGCTGTTCTCGTTCATCCTGGATCCGCAGTTCGGCGCGGCCAACGCGGTACTGCACTACCTCGGCATCCCGGCGCAGGGCTTCCTCAACGATCCGTCCCAGGCGCTGCTCGTGCTGGTCGCGATCAGTCTGTGGAGCGGTACCGGCTTCTGCATGGTCATCTACCTCGCGGCGCTGCAGGACGTGCCGGCCTCACTGACCGAGGCTGCCCGGCTGGACGGCGCGGGCCGCTTCCAGATCCTGCGGCACGTCACCCTGCCCACGCTCAGGCCCGTCTCGGTGTTCCTGCTGCTGTGGCAGACCATCGAGGCCCTCCAGACGTTCGACCTCGTGTACGTCACCACCAAGGGCGGACCCCTCGGATCCACCACGGTGATCGTCTACTTCATCTGGGAGCAGGCATTCAAGAACGCCACCGCAGGGTACGGCGCCGCCTCGGCCTACGTACTGGCCGCGGCCCTGGGCCTGATCGGCCTGATCTTCCAGATCGCCCGCCGCCGACTCCAGGGAGCCGCCGCATGACCGCCGTCTCCGCCCCGCCCGAGGCCGCGCAGGCCGCCCCGACCGCCCGGCCCGTGGCCGGCCGGCGACGCCCGCGGCTGCCGTTCAGCTCCTGGCATCTGCTGCTCGCGCCGATGGCCCTGCTGTTCGCGGTACCGCTGATCTGGCTGGCGGTCAGCTCGGTGATGAGCAACGCGGAGATCAACCGCTTCCCGCCGGCGCTGTGGCCCTCCCGCCTGGACCTGGGCGGCTACCGCTACGTGCTCGGCAACGCGATGTTCCCGCGCTGGTTCGCCAACTCCTTCCTCGTCAGCTTCGTCACGGTCACCGCGAACCTCGTGCTCGGCACCCTGGGCGGCTACGCGTTCGCCCGGATGCGGTTCGCCGGCTCCCGGCTGCTGCTGGGGCTGATGCTGGCCACGATGGCGATCCCGTTCCAGCTGACGATGATTCCCACGTTCCTGGTGATGAAGCAGCTCGGCCTCATCGACACGCTCGGCGCGCTGATCGTGCCGTCCCTCGTCACGCCGTTCTCGGTGTTCCTCCTGCGGCAGTTCTTCCTCTCGCTGCCCCGCGAACTGGAGGAGGCCGCCTGGATCGACGGCTGCTCACGGCTGCACGTGCTGTTGCGGATCGTGCTCCCGCTGTCCCGGCCGGCCCTCAGCACGGTGGCCGTCCTGACGTTCCTCAGCACCTGGAACGACCTGACCTGGCCGCTGATCGCCATCAACCACGACACCCAGTACACGCTCCAGCTCGGCCTCACGACCTTCCAGGGCCAGCACCACACGCAGTGGTCGGCCGTGATGGCCGGGAACGTGATCACCGTGCTGCCGGTCCTGCTCGCCTTCCTCGGCGCGCAGAAGGCGTTCATCCAGTCGATCACCTCCACCGGTCTCAAAGGCTGATCCCGCTCGTCACCCGACCCACCACCCAGGCAGGACCACCTCAGTGCCGCACACCTTCGACGTGCTCGTCATCGGCGACACCGCCCCTGACGTCATCGTCGGTACGACCGCACAGCCGACGCGGGACGACGTCCTCTCCCGCCCTTCCGAGACCGAGGAAACCCCGGTATGACCACCCCCAAGATCGCCTTCGTCGGCGCAGGCAGCGTCGTCTTCACCCAGGGACTGCTCGCCGACCTCCTCGCGTTCCCCGAACTGAAGTCCGCGCGCGTCGCGCTGCACGACATCGACACCGAACGCCTGGCGACCGCGCACGCGGCCGCCCGGCGCATCGCCGACACGCTAGGCGCCCGCCCGAACGTCACCGCGCACACCGACCGCCGCGAAGCCCTGGCCGACGCCGACTTCGTCATCAACATCGTGCAGATCGGCATGGCCGAGGCCACCCGGACCGACTTCGAGGTACCGGCCCGCCACGGCGTACGGCAGACGATCGGCGACACCCTCGGCATCGGCGGCATCTTC
>NZ_JBEYFC010000224.1:0-13605 GCF_040634175.1 Streptomyces sp. NPDC007162 | reverse complement strand
GCGCCTGGCAGGCCGTCCACCGGCCCGTCGGGACCGGGACCGGGGCGGCGGTCGTGCAGTTCACCAACGTCTCCCGGAGGACGTGCGTCCTGAAGGGCCATCCGACGGTCGCGGGCGCCGGCAACGGCTCCCCCGCCCACAACACCCCGCTCAAGGTCACCCGCACCGGCAGGGCGGCCACCGTGACGGTCCGGCCGCACGGCAAGGCGTGGGTGAAGCTGACCTTTGTCCAGGTCCAGGGGGAGGCCGACGGCTACTGCCTGTCGGGCAAGGACCCGGTGACGTATCCGACGATGGTCATCGGCCTGCCGCACTCCGGGAAGCACCAGGTCGCCCTGAACGACGGGGTGTGGGCCGAGTGCGACAACAAGGTGACCGTCACCCCGGTCTCGGCGGTCAAGCCTTCCTGACCCAAAAGTCCGATGGCAAACGGTCAAGATCCGGTGGCACGGGCCAGCGGATGACCCGGCGGATTTACCGCAGGTCACCGGATCAGAGTCGAACACGAGCGAAAACAGTCCACCCTGTCCCGACCTGCTGTACTTCGCGCGCTGTGTTGTGCAGTAGCAGGCGGAGCGGTCGCTCGCGGAGATTGACCGATGGATCGCCGTAGCAGAACGCAAGGCGGCAGCGCTCCGGCATGCCGCCGAGCGTGCCCGCCGGCGCTCCGACTGGCTGGTCCAGTACGGCCTGAACCGCCGTACTCTTCTGGCACCACTTCTGTGAAGCCGTGCCGTCCATTCTTGAGTGTGGACGTCGGCGTCGGGAGTCCTTGGGTCAAGGGTGGAGTACGCCGTTCGAGGCGGTGGAGCCGGTCCGGGACTTCCGCTGGGCGAAGGGCTTCGAGAGCTTCGCGGGCTGGTACTAGTGCGCGACGGCCCGGGACCACGTCGGCTACGAGTCGTGGTTGGAGCGAAACCAACTGGTCAGGGAGCCGCACCCGTTGCGATGGCATAGCCGATCGCGGCGGCTGCGTCGGCAATGCCCGCCAGGGATACCTTGTCGTTCAAGGCGGTGACCACCTGTTGGGTCAGCGGGCGAAGGGCATATACGTGGCGCACCGCGTGGATGTCGACCGGGATCTCGTAGTAGTCCTCCGCGAACTTCTGGAATGCCTCCGGTGATGGGTCGATCAGCAGGTGGAACAGCCAACCCGAGCCGTCAGGATCGGCGTTGTCTTCAGGGAAGTCGATCTCTCCGGCCTGCCAGTGCTCGCTTCCCGCCTCACGCCACATGCAAGCCGTCACCCTGGGCATTCCGTCGTCTGTGAAGGCCGGCTCTTCGACGCAGCTGCGAAAGACCTCGGGGACCGAGTCCACTACGCCTGGCCAGGGCTCGTCGTCGACATATGGGCTCATCGCCGACTCGTGGTCGAAGCCTCGAACATACGCGCCGGCCGGAGAGAAGATGACGTCGAACTCGTCTCCCGAGCCGTTACGCATGGAGGCGATCTCCTCCGTCTCGGACCAGGCCCGGCTGAATGAGTAGTAGCGCTCGCCGTAGGGGTTCAGCACAGTCTCCAGCATGGCTATCGACCGACACCGGTCCCGCAGTGTCGGGATGTCAGGAAGAGCCTCGGCAACGTCGTGAACACTCATGCGGCCTATCCAAGCGCACGCCACTGACGACAGATCGCGCGTTCGCCCAGCGGCAGACCTCGCGACTCAGCCGAGGTGACATCCCGAAAAAGTCGGAGAAGCGCTTGTCCCAGGAACTGGGCGAACAGGCATGGCGCGAGTCGGCCTTGGCGCTCCCACCGGCATCGAGGACCTTCAGCGAACGATCACGTGGCTTGAGCAGCGCAAATGTCGAGTTGGCCGAGGCCCTGGAAGACAGCCAGGCCGATCTGGCGGCGGCCCGGGAAGCCAACCGTGAGCTGACCCGGACCCTCAACCAGCGCGGAGAGCAATCGGGACCAGGAACGCCAGCACGCAGTAACACCAGATGAGGAATTGGGGCTGCTCGCTGCGATAGGGGCCGAAGTGGAGGGAACGGCGGCATGAGCGAGGCGGCCATGGGCGAGGGCATGCGCGCGGTGCGCGCGGGACTGCCCGAGCCGGTCAAGAGCGAGCCGACCCTGCCCGGGCCGGTCTTCGCCGCAGACTTCCATCTGCCAGGGCGAGGTGAGCGGGCCGTATGCCTACGGACGCGACGAGAACCCGAACTGGACCCATCTGGAGACCCCTACGAGGCGGCGGCTTCCCGGTAGCCGATGTGGGCGGCCAGTTCGTCGTAGCGGTACCAGTCCGTTTCCGCGAGCTCCCGCACCCGCTTGACGAACTCCGCCCACGCCGCGAGGCCGTGAAGCTGGGAGGCCTTCGTCCAGAAGAGCGCCGCGAACTCGGGCATCTTCGCTGCGGCCCGGCACTCCTGGTTCTCAGCCCAGGCAGTCAGGATGCCCTCCAGTTGCGCCGGCTGGATGAAGCCGGCGAGCGGGATCACCACGCTCTCGGCGAAGTGTTCAGCGGTGCGGTAGCTGCCGGCCGCGGCCAGGATATCCGCCACGACGCACTTGTTCCTTGGCCAGAGTGAAGATCTGCTCCTGCCGGCAGCGCCGGCTGCCTGCCTGCCAGGGCCCAATGAGTGGGTGACCTTCGGGCCGTAGACGGCTCGCTCAGCCGCGCTGGGCGGCGTCGTAGACGGCCTGCGCGGTCTTGTCGAACGACGGTCCATACATCGGGCTGCCACCGCCGTGGCCCTCGCCGTGGCTGTTGACCGACACCACGGTGCCCTTGCCGGTGGCGGCGTCGAAGCCGGCGAGCCAGGGACCGCCGCTCGCACCGCCGCCGAGGTCGCACGGGACGCGATGCTCGTTTTCGGGGGCGAGCTGAGAGGTACCGGCGCAGTACAGCAGTTCTTCGCCCCGCTGGGGAGTGGTGGCCGGATAGCCGAAGGCGGTGACCCGCTCACCGGCCGCACGGCCGAAGGCGATGTTCTGCGCCCCCACGACGTCGGTGAGCCGCTTCCCGTGCGCCGGAGTGGCGACGACCATCGCCGCCACGTCATCGACCGTGTCCTCGGCCCAGGAGCGCGGTGTCATGGTCGCCTTGACGGCGTAGCGGCCATAGGGTTGCTTGCCTTTGGCGTAGCCGGGGACGAAGACGATGTCGCTGTAGGTGTTGACCGGCGAGGAGCCGAGGCGTGCGCAGTGGGCGGCGGTCATGATCACTGAGCGGTTGCCGCTGGTGACGGCGCTGGCCGTGCACCAGGTGTCCCGCCCGCTCGAGTCGACGAAGAAGAGCCGGCCGATGCTGGGGATGCCCTTGCCGGTCCAGGGTTTGCTGAGCGGACCGGTCGGCCCCAGGTCGACGGCGCGGCTGACCTGCTTCATGCGCGCGGGCGTCCAGTACGAGAGGGCTTCGGTGAGGTCCGCTGCCGAGTAGGTGACCGTATTGACCGGCGTGGTTGCGGCGGTTGCGGCGGTTGCGGCGGTTGCGGGCGGGGCTGGGGCCGCCAGTGGGCCGGCCAGGGCCAGCAGGGCGGTGGCCAGACCGAAGATAGTGCGGCGGGCGCTACGGGACGAGCTGGGCGACATGAGAGTCCTCGGAAGATCGAGATCGGTGATCACCCGGGAGGATGCGATTTCGGCGAGCGGCGTGCATCCGCCGTCTGATCTTCGTTTGTCACGACCATCTCGGTACCCCGACCGTCGGGCCTCTGTGGCCCTTGTCTCGAGCATGACTTGGCCGTACCGCGCCGATCCGGTCGACGGAACAGGACCGCATTCGGAGGAGGCGTTCGCGGCACTGCTCCACAGCAGGTGGGACCGGTGCGCGAGCGTGAAGCCGCAACGCGCGCGACTGACTCGGATGTGCCGGGCTCGGCAGGCGCGCTCGCCCCGGCCCAGCCGCCCTCCCGCTCCTCTCTTGCGGCGCGCAGACCGAGCACGAGGAGGCGCAGCCGTGATGCGGGAGAGCACCCCGGCCAGTCCGCTGACCAGGCTCACCGAATCGGTGAGCGAAGGTGCCGGCATCAGCTGCTCCTGGGCGATGTCCGCCGCGTGCAACACCGACGCCGTCGAAGCGTCCGCGTCTCTCGCCCAACTTCCGACCACGATCTGACCGCAGCCCGCACCCACCGAATCATCCGGATCTGCGAACGCCAGGGCGTTCCCGTTCTCGCCGACCGTGCCTACATCGGGGCCGGCCCCTGGGTGACCATGCCGATCAGGCGACTCCCGCACCAGGACCTCAGCCCGACCCAGCGGACGATCAACCGAGCCCTGTCGGCGGCGCGGGCGCCAGTCGAACGAAGCGTCGCGAGACTGAAGTCCTGGCGCATCTTCCGCAGAGCCCGCTGCAGCCCCAACCGCATGACGCTCATAGCCAAAGCCGTCCTTACCCTGGAGAGGCAGCGCTGAAAGCCCTCAGTGATTCGAGCTTGTAGCCGCGGCGCTGGGTGTCGGAGACCGACCGCAGGGCGGCCAGATCCCGCAGGAGATCCGACTCATGCCAAGGCTCGGTCTCGAGGTCGTCGTCCGCCGCGTCAGGGCGTTCCTCTTCGTGGACGACCATGACTGGTCATCTTGGAGTACGGCTACGGCAACGCCGCCCCTCCAGCGGGGCCGGCTGCCCCAAGGCACCCACCCGTCGCTCAAGGCCCGTCATCACGAGGTGGCGGGCTTCCCCTATGCGTTCGCCGACGGATGTCCGCGAACATCTCAGCCGGGAACAGCGCGCCGCGATGCTCGGCCAGGAACGCGAACACACTCCCTGCAGGGATCAGATCCCGACACGTCTCCCCACACATCCCGGCCCGACCATCCGGCCGACCCCTCGCCCATCGCCACACAACGAGTCTGGCCCTGCCGATGACACGGCAGGGCCAGAACCCAAGATCTTCATCAACTTTCGGGGGGGTGCGTCCCGCCTCCCAGGGGGGAGACGAGTGGGAGAATGATCATGGCGTGGAGATGCAGTTAGGCGCTAGAAAATGCTAGATGGTGCTCCATGGGCGGCCCGGCTGTGAGCCAGCGCTGCCACTGCCGACCCGCTCGACCGGCAGGCTGATCCAGACCTGTCGGCCGTGCAACTCCCGTGCCGCGGCGGGGTGCTGATGGCAGTCGCCCCTGGTCAGCTCGCCGACTCCGCCGCGTGCGGGCTGAGGACGTCCGCCGAGACCAGGGCGATGATGACGATGCCCAGGGCGATGCGGTACCAGACGAACGGCATGAAGCTCTTGTTGGAGATCCACTTCATGAACCACGCGATCACCGCGTACCCGGACGCGAAGGCGATCACTGTCGCGAACAGGGTCGGCCCCCAGGCCACCTCGTCCCCGCTCACCGAGTCCTTCACCTCGAAGACGCCGGAGGCCAGTACCGCGGGGATGGCGAGCAGGAAGGAGTAACGGGCCGCCGCCTCCCGCCGGTAGCCCATGAACAGGCCACCGCTGATGGTGGCTCCGGAGCGGGAGACGCCGGGGATGAGGGCGCAGGCCTGGCAGAGGCCGAAGACCAGGCCGTCCCTGACCCCGAGGTTCTCCAGGGTCTTGCGCTGTTTCGGCGCCCGGTGCCTGCCGCCGGTCTCGTCGCGGGCGGCGAGCCGGTCGGCGATGCCGATGACGACGCCCACGACGATCAGCATCGTCGCCGTGATCCGCAGATCGCGGAACGGCCCCTCGATCTGGTCCTTCAGCGTCACACCCAGCAGCCCGATGGGTATCGAGCCGACGATCACCAGCCAGCCCATCTGCGCGTCGTGGTCGCGGCGCATCGCCTTGTCGAACAGCGACCGGAACCAGGCCGAGACGATCCGCCCGATGTCCTTGCGGAAGTAGATCAGCACCGCGGCCTCCGTGCCGATCTGGGTGATCGCCGTGAAGGCCGCACCCGGGTCCTCCCAGCCGGAGAAGGCCGCGGTCAGTCGCAGATGCGCGCTGGAGGAGACGGGCAGGAACTCGGTCAGCCCCTGGACGAGTCCGAGGATCAGCGATTCAAACCAAGACATGAAGGTACGGCGTCCCAGGGGTGAGGAAGGGGCGGGCGGGTGCGCGGGCGCGCGTGATCATGCGTGTGCAACGGCAGCGTAGCGGGCCGGTAAGAAGGTAAGAACACAGGGGTTGGGAGGCGGGTCGGGGGCGGCGCCGGCACGGGGGTGTTGACCGGTCATGGCACCGCCGCTTACGTTTCCCCAGGAGAAAGCGCTTGCTCCCGCACATCGGGGTGCGTGTGCGGCGCACTCGGGCGGAGGTTCGCGCCCGTCGTCGGTACACGCCCCGAGGAGTGCTGATCACGTCCATGCCCCGCTCGCCCCGCCCCACCGCCCCCTTGACCGGCCGGCGCATCCGGGCCGCCGTCGTCGGTGCCGGCGCCATCGGGCGCGGCTCCCATCTGCCCGCGCTCGCGCAGCTGGCCGCGGAGGGCGAGACCGAGGTCGTCGCCGCCGTCGACATCGATGCCAAAGCCGTCGAGGCGATGTGTGCCGACGCCGGCATCCCGCACGCCTACACGGACCTGGACCGGATGCTCGCCGAGCAGCGGCCCGACCTGGTCACCATCGGCACCCCGCCGACCCTGCACCGGGACCAGACGGTCGCCGCGCTGCGGGCCGGTGCCTGGGTGTGGTGCGAGAAGCCGCCCGTCCCGACCCTCGCCGACTTCGACGCGGTGGAGGCGGAGGAGGGCGTCGACGGGGGACCGTACGCCTCGATCGTCTTCCAGCACCGGTTCGGTTCCGGCTCGACCCACGTGCGCCGGCTGCTGGCCCGGGGGGCGCTGGGCCGCCCGCTGGTCGCCCACTGCCAGACCACCTGGTACCGGGACACCGCTTACTACGCGGTGCCCTGGCGGGGCCGCTGGACGACCGAGGGCGGCGGCCCGGCCATGGGCCACGGCATCCACCAGATGGACCTGCTGCTCGACCTGCTCGGGCCGTGGCAGGAGGTGCGCGCGATGGCCGCGCGGCTGGTGCACGACGTGGAGACCGAGGACGTCTCCACCGCGCTGGTGCGGTTCGCGAACGGCGCCCTGGCCACCGTGGTGAACAGCGTGCTCAGCCCCGACGAGACCAGCCGCATCAGGATCGACTGCGAGCGCGCCACCGTCGAGCTGACCCACCTGTACGGCCACAGCAACGCGAACTGGCACATCACCCCGGCCCCCGGCGTCCCGGCCGAGGAGGCGGCGGCCTGGCAGGACTTCGGCCCCGACGTGCCGAGCTCGCACCTGGCCCAGCTGCGCGAGCTCGTCGCGAGCATGCGCGCGGCGCAGCGGCCGCGCAGCAGCGGCGCCGACGGGCGCACCAGCCTGGAGCTGATCACCGCGCTGTACAAGTCGGCGTTCACCGACACGACCGTACGTGCGGGCGAGATCGGTCCCGGAGATCCTTATTACACGGCCCTGCACGGGGGCGCCCCGGGCTGGGCGCCGGTCGAGCACGAGGAGGTGTCCGCGTGAGCGGCGAGCTGCGGATCACGCACACCCATGGTGACCGGGTCACCGTGACCGAGCCGGTCACCGGGGTGCAGCTCTTCGCGTACGTCTACCGGCCCGAGGACGCCTGGGAGGCCCCGCGTCCCTACCTGCACCCGCTGCGCACCCTCGCCGGGGACGTCGTCACCGACTACCGCCCCAACGACCACCGCTGGCACAAAGGCCTCTCCCTGACCTCCTCGCACCTGTCCGGCGCGAACCTGTGGGGCGGCAACTCCTATGTCCACGGCCAGGGTTACCTCGCCATCCCGGAACGTGTCGGCTCGATGCGGCACGTCGGCTTCGACGAGCTGTCGGCCGACGGCGGCCGGCTCGTCATCGCGGAGCGGCTGACCTGGCATCCGTACGACGGGACGCTGTGGGCGCAGGAGCGGCGGCGGATCGAGGTCCATGACGTCGACCCCGACTCCGGTTCCTGGGCGCTCACCTGGAGCAGCGCGATCACCAACCGCCGTGACGAGCCCCTCCTGTTCGGCAGTCCGACCACGGCAGGACGGGAACAGGCGGGCTACACCGGCCTGTTCTGGCGCGGCCCGCGGGCCTTCCGGGACGGCCGGATCATCGGCCCGGACGGCGAGGGCCCCGGCCTGATGGGCTCCCAGTCCTCCTGGCTCGCCCTGTCCGGGGAACACGACGGCACCGACGGCCATGCCACCGTCGTCTTCGAACACGCTCCGGAGAACGGCCAGTCGGGTGCGGACGGCGCCCATCCCGCGCACTGGTTCGTGCGCAACGACCCGTTCGCCGGCATCGCCCCCTCCTGGGCCTTCCACGACGAACTCGAACTGGCCCCGGGCGACACCCTGTCCCGCCGCTACCGGGTCGTCGTCGCCGACGGTGCCTGGGAGCGCGCGGACATTGCCAAGTACCTGGAGGCGCATCCGTGGTGAGCGGCGGGGAGGCCACGTTCACCGGGCTGCCGGGCGGGGTCGCTGTCTCCCGGCTGTGCGTGTACGACTGGCCCGCGGCCGACGGCCTGCGCGGCGGAACTCCCCATCTGCACCTGGCCTGTTCGGAGGCGTACGTCGTCACCGGCGGCCGGGGCGCGGTACAGACGCTCACCACCTCCGGGTACGAGGTCACGCCCCTCGTGCCCGGCACGGTCGCCTGGTTCACGCCCGGCACGATCCATCGCCTCGTCAACGACGACGAACTGCGCATCACCGTCCTGATGCAGAACAGCGGCCTCCCGGAGGCCGGGGACGCGGTACTGACGCTGCCGCCGGAGTACCTCACCGACCCGGAGGTCTACGCGGCGGCGACCGCCGTCCCGGCCGACGCGCCGGAGGCCGAGCGGGAGCGGATCGCCCGCGCCCGCCGTGACCTGGCACTGGAGGGCTACCGGGCGCTGCGCGCGGCCACCGGCCCGGAGCCGCTGGCCGCCTTCCACCGGGCCGCCGCCGCCCTGGTACGGCCCCGGATCGCCGAGTGGCGCGAGCGCTGGCGGCGTGGGGCGCAGTCCGCCGCCACAGCCACGGGGGACCAGCTCGACCGGCTCGCACGGGGCGATGCCGGTCACCTCGCCGATGCCGTCGTGCAGGCCGAACAGCCTTATGAACAGGGTCGGTTCGGAATGTGTGGACGGCTCGACGTGTACCGGCAGGGGCGTTAGCGCAGACTCAGGTCGCCGCCGGCCCCGCTACCGTCCAGCCCGGGGCCTGCGGGTGGGCCGTCAGACTCTCGTGGCGTACCTGGTCACCGCAGGCCGCGCAGACGACGACCGGGGTCAGGTCCTTGCCGCAGCTGTGCTCGATCACCATGGGGCGGTCGCCCTCCGGGTGGAGATGCCGGTCGCCCCAGGCCATCAGGGTCATCAGGACGGGGTGCAGCTCCAGGCCGGCCGGTGTGGCCCGGTACTCGAACCGCTGCGGGCGCTCGCTGTAGACGCGTTTGGTGAGGATCCCGGCGTCGACCAGGCGGCGCAGCCGGGTGGCCAGGATGTCGCGCGGGGCGCCGGTGTTGCGGACCAGCTGGTCGAAGCGGCCGTTGCCCAGGAGCACCTCCCGCAGGACCAGCAGGGAGTACTTCTCGCCGACGAGCGCCAGGGTGTCGGCGATCGAACACGGGCGGGGGTCCTTGGGGGTGGCCATGCACGTCAGTGTAGAGGCATCTCACGGGTGAGTTTGATTTTCCAACTCTAGGGGTTATGGTGAGTTCGGATTTCCTACTCGCCGGTAATCGGCCCTGGCAATCGAGGTCTCCTGATGCGTGACGCAGTCATCGTCGAAGCCGTACGCACCCCCGTCGGCAAGGGCAAGCCGAACGGCTCCCTGGCCCACGTCCACCCTGTGGAACTCCTGGCCCACACCCTGCGCACCCTCGTCCAGCGCTCGGGGGTCGACCCCGCCCTCATCGACGACGTGATCGGCGGCACCGTCGACCAGGTCGGCGAGCAGGCCATGAACACCACCCGGTACGCCGTCCTCTCGGCGGGCTTCCCGGAGACCGTCCCCGCGACCACCGTCGACCGCCAGTGCGGCTCCTCCCAGCAGGCCGTGCACTTCGCCGCGCAGGGTGTCATGTCCGGCGCCTACGACATCGTGGTGGCCTGCGGCGTCGAGTCGATGAGCCGGGTGCCGATGTGGTCCAACGTGCCGCCCGGCAAGGACCCCTTCGGGCCCGGGGTCGCCGCGCGCTACCCGGAGGGGCTGGTCCCGCAGGGCATCAGCGCCGAGCTCATCGCCGCCAAGTGGTCGATCGGGCGGGCCGAGATGGACGCGTTCGCGGTCTCCTCGCACGCGAAGGCGGCGGCCGCCTGGGAGGCCGGGCTGTTCGACGCCGAGGTGGCGCCGCTCGAGGGGGTGGGCCGTGACGAGTCCGTACGCCCCGGTACCACCGCGGAGATCCTCGCCGGGCTCAAGTCCGCCTATTACGACCCCGGCTTCGCCGAGCGCTACCCCGGGATCGAGTGGAACGTCACGGCGGGCAACGCGAGTCCGGTCAACGACGGTGCGTCCGCCGTGCTGATCATGGCGGGGGAGACCGCGCAGCGGCTCGGGCTGCGGCCCCTGGCCCGACTGCACGCGTTCGCCGTGACCGGCTCCGACCCCTTGCTGATGCTGACCGGCGTGATCCCGGCGACCGAGAAGGTGCTGCGCAGGGCCGGGCTGGGGCTCGGGGACATCGACCTCTTCGAGGTGAACGAAGCGTTCTCCAGCGTGGTGCTCGCCTGGCGGCAGGAGACCGGTGCCGATCTGGGCAAGGTGAACGTGCACGGCGGGGCCATCGCCCTGGGGCATCCGCTGGGGGCCAGCGGGACCCGGCTGACCACGACGCTGGTGCACGCGATGCGGGAGCGCGGCGCCCGCTACGGCCTGCAGACGATGTGTGAGGCGGGCGGGCTGGCGAACGCGATGATTCTGGAGGCGGTGCGGTAGGTCCGCGTGTCAAGTCCCGAATTCGAGTCACGTGACCGGGGTGGGGCGGCGTGTCCCAATGGAGGCAAGAGGTCGCACGGAAACGGCGGCCACCCACTCGCCTCTTCCCCAAGGAGAATTCCCATGTCGCGTTTCACTCGTATCGCCGTCCTGACCGCTTCGACCGCGCTGGCCGCGGGCGGGGCACTGATCCCCACCAGCGCGTTCGCCGCCCCGGCGCACACCGGCGCCGTGACCATGGCCCCCAGTCACCACCACCACGACAACGGCGGTGGCGGCGCGGTGAGCAATGTGCCGATCTTCAACAACGGGGGCGGTGGCGGCGCGGTGAGCAATGTGCCGATCTTCAACAACGGGGGCGGCGGGGGCGCGGTCAGCAATGTACCGATCTTCAACAACGGCGGCGGTGGCGGCGCGGTCACCAACGTCCCGATCTTCAACAACGGCGGCGGCGGGGGCGCGGTCACCAACGTCCCGATCTTCAACAACTGAGCAGCGTCGTGCGGCCGAGCGGGGCATCCTCTCGGCCGCACCGTCGTGTGTCAAGCCCCGAGATTCCGGAGCATGACGTGGGCCGGCCGTCCTGGCCCAATGGATGCACAAGCCCCCCGTTCGCTCGTCTCTCGTTGAAGGAGAAACACCATGATCCGCACGCGTACCCGGCGTCTGGCGATGTTCACCGCGACCACGGCTCTGGCCGCCGGCGGGGTGCTCCTGCCGACGAGCGCGTTCGCCGCCCCGGCGCACACGGGCGGAGGCGGCCACTACGGCTACAGCCGATCCGGCGGACACGGCCACTACGGCGGCTACGGCCACTACGACGGCTCCGGGCGTCAGGGAAGCGGCCGTGGGAGCAGCCAGGGAAGCGGCAACGTCATCATCATCAACAACATTCCCATCTTCAACAACATCGGCGTCTCCCCGGCCGCGAACACCACCGGCAACGGGACCCAGTGACCGGGCACGGCAACGCGCTCTGCTCAGGGCTCCGGGTTCAGGCAGGCCGGGAGGGGGCCTGCGGCGGGGGGCGGGTCGGACAGACAGGCGGCGGCGCGTTCCGGGCCCAGGAACGGGGCGAGCACCGAGAAGGCCAGGCCCGGCAGCAGGGCGGGCAGCTCGGCGGTCCGGCCGGCGGCTATCCGGCGATAGATCGCGGAGTACACGCCACCGACCACCGTGTCCACCAGTTCCTCCTCCGGCACCGGAAGCTCCAGGGCGGGCAGGTCGGTGAAGTAGTCGCGGAAGCGGGTCAGCAGGTGTTCGCGGGCCTCTCGCCCGGCGGGACCGACGGCGTCGATCTCCACGATCGCCATCGCCGCGAACGCGGGCGCCTCGGCCAGGATCACGAGGAGCGCGCCCAGCCCGGCGCGCACCTGTCCCGGCCAGTCGCCGGCCTGGCCGCGGGCCTCCTCCATGGCGGCGAAGACCTGGGAGGTGCCGTGGTGGTGGGCGGCCAGGAAGGCGTCCTCCTTGCCCTTGAAGATCTCGTAGAAGACCGGTCTGGTCACGCCGGCCGCCTGGCAGATGTCGCTGACCCGGGTGCCGGCGTAGCCGACCTGGGCGACGGTGCGGACGAACCCGTCCAGCAGCCGGTCCCGCTGGTTGGCGGCGACGGCCTCGGGTGACGTACGGCGCGGCCCCCGCCGCAGCGAGCGCTCCGGGTCGCGCCCCCTTCGGGTACCGGGCAGCACCAGCGGTGGCGGCACCGGCGAACCTGCTGCCATTCCATGCCCTTTCTCACGAACTCGCGCAATGTGCCTTGACGTTGAACACTCGTCAGGTTTACAACCTTCACAGGTTTTCTTCAGGTGCGGACCTGCGGCGGACGACCCGCTGGAGCCGCCAGTGTCACGCACCCGCACAGCGCCAACAAGTGCACCGGCGTCCCTGACGCCGGATCAGTCACCAGCACCGCGCACCGGTCCGGCAGTCCCGCCACCCGGGGCAGCCATGCCCGGGTCGCCGTCCCTTTCCATGCCCGGGACGGCCACCCCTTCCTCGTCACACCCGCACGCCCGAAAGAGGACTCCCGCATGCGCAGAATCGGCGTCTCCGCCTTAACCGTCACCGCCGCCCTGTCCGCTCTGACCCTGCTCCCCGCCGCCTCCGTCTCGGCGGCCGGCTCCGTGCTCACCTACGGCAGCGCCGGCGGCAACGCGGTCTCCGTGGGCGACGTGCTCACCGCCTCCCTGGCCGGCGGCACCAAGGCCTCCCTCGCCACCACCAGCGGCGGTTCGACCGGCATCACGTGCACCGGCTCGTCGCTGTCCGCCAAGGTGACCTCGAACCCCGCCGCCCCGGGCACCGCGACCGAGTCCGCGACGTCCCAGACCTTCAGCGGCTGCACCAGCAACGTCCTCGGTGTGACCGGCGTGCAGAGCGTCACCGTCAACAACCTGCCGTACACCACGTCCGCGGCCTCGGGCGGCGCCGTGACGGTGACCCCGGCCTCGGGCAGCACCATCCAGACCACGGTGGTCCTGTCCACCCTGCTGGGCACCGTCAACTGCGTCTACCGGGCGCCCGCACTGGCCGCGGTGAGCTCCAACACCGCCAACAGTCTGACCTTCACCAATCAGGCGTTCACCAAAGCATCCGGCTCGTCCCTGTGCGCGGCCAACGGGTACTTCACGGCCGCCTACGCACCGGTCGTCGACAGCAGCGTCAGCGGCTCCCCCGCCGTCTTCACCAACTGACCTCCGGTACGGCGGTCCTCCCTCGCTCCGGGGAACACGGCGCCAACGAAGGGCTGGTGGACGGCCCGGCCGCCGAGGCCTGGTTCGCCCAGCCGTCCGG
>NZ_JBEYFC010000223.1:0-13721 GCF_040634175.1 Streptomyces sp. NPDC007162 | reverse complement strand
CCGCACAGGCGGACCGGCCTTCCCGGTGGTGGGCGATACTGGGTTCGAACCAGTGACCTCTTCGGTGTGAACGAAGCGCTCTCCCACTGAGCTAATCGCCCGGGAACGCAGTGAACGATACAGGGAGCCGTGGGTTTCGTTCAAACCGCTTGCAGGTGCCCGAGCAGTCCGCGCCGTCCCGACCGCATCATGAGCCGGTGGTTGGCACGGAAGAGCGGCCGCCCGGGGACGGCCAGCCGCCGCAGCAGCGCCTTGTTGACGTCCACGACCTGCTCGTAGCGGGCCAGGGCGCCGGCGCCGTCGGCGACGACCGTCCAGCGGGCCCAGCCCTCGATGTCGCCGGTCATACCGGTCTCCAGGACGCCGGCCTCCGGATCGCGCCGGGTCTCGCGCGCGGTGAAGGTGATGTCGTACGGCAGGAAGGAACGGATGGTGATGATGCCCGTGGTGTCGTTCAGGCGGGTGACCGAGCGCACCTGGGGCCACCAGTACGGGTAGTCCTCGACCCGTTCGAGTGCCCGGTAGACGGCCGGGGCCCCGAAAGGCAGCGGCCAGCGGCTGAGGAAGCGGTAGTGGTTCCGGTCCATGGGCGGAGTCTGCCCGTGCGCCGCGTCTGAGTACGCGTACTCATGCCCTGCGAAGTGACCTGGACCACACTCGTGGGCGCGAGCGCCGCCGCCCGTGCGACGGCGCTCCCCCACCCCTCCCTACGAGGGCATCCTGTCGCCGAGCAGGGCCAGGTTCTCGATGGCCGCGAGCCCGTACAGCGCGGTGTCGTTGGAGGACACCCAGCTCGCCTCACCGCCCGCGACGAGGGTGACCGGGCCGGAGAGCGGCTCGGTCTTCCACGGCGAGGACTCCGTGTACCCGTCGGAGCTGTAGAACTTCGTCCACGCGCGCTGGGCGAGGGTCTGGTCGCCGGTCTGTACCGCCGCGTACGCGTCGAGCCGCGAGTGGCCCTGGAAGAGCAGCAGGGTGCCGAAGTTGGAGCCGTAGCGCGCCGCCTGTTCGGCCTTGGTGGCGTTGAAGTAACGGCAGTAGTCGAGGTACGCCTCGTTGAACTTCGGCATGTCGACCAGGTAGATGAGTTCGGCGCAGAGTTCGTTCAGGCCGAAGACCGCGGAGAGATGGGAGACGGAGACGACCGGGGTGGCGGCCGTGGCGAACTTGCCGGTGTCGAGGTCGTACAGACCGCTGCCCTGCACGAAGCCGTTGGGCTGGGCGGCGATGCCCTCCATCGTCGACAGGACGCGTGCCCTGGCCTTCTCCCACTTGGGGCCCTTGCGTTCCCACTCGGTCAGCCAGGCCGACACCAGGCCGCTCCAGTCGGTGCCGAAGCCGATGGACAGGGCGTGCCGGTCCGGGGTGTAGGGGTCGGTGCGGACCTTGCGCTGCGGGTCGAGGACGAGGAAGGTCTCGTCGGAGTCGACGTTGGCGGCCATCAGGTCGCCGACGCGTTCGTCCGCGGTGAGGAAGTAGTAGAAGCGCCGGTAGGTGGTGTTGGAGATGCGCTGCTGCTTGGCGCTGTCCGCGAAGTGCTGCACCCCGTGCCGGGTGCCGAGTCCCGCCCACTGGCCGATGTGGTAGACGTCGACCTCGCCGGTGTGCCGGGTGAGCGCCTCGGCGAACCGGAAGATGTCGGAGCGCCCGCTCCTCAGGTACGCGTACCAGAGCCAGAGGTCGGGTGAGAGCTCGGAGTTGTCCCAGGCGTAACCGCCGACGTCGTACCGCCACTGGTGGCGCACGGTGTCGTAGGTGTGCATGAAGTCGCCGTAGTCCCAGAAGCCGTACCAACGGCGCTGCTCCACCTGGTCCTTGTAGTAGGTGAAGAGGAAGTCGAGGTGGTCCTCGATCTTCGCCTTGGCGGCGGTGGAGCGGTCGGGTTCGGAGAACAGGCCCGGGCCGAAGACCTTGGCCTTGATCAACTGCTTCGGCGGGGCCGTGAGTTGCGGGAGCACCCGGACGGCCTCGACCTGGTCGGCCAGCGCCTCGGGTGTCGGTGTCGTCTCGTTGGCCCAGAACAGCAGCTCCGAGGTGCGGGCGATGCCGTAGGGGGTGCCGAACTCCGGCTCGTAGTCCTCGTAGGTGATGTTGAGGCCTTCGAGCTGCTTCGCGTAGGTGTCCTGGCCCATGCCGTCGTGGTAGAAGCGCAGGTCCATCGGCTGGGCCTCGGGCGACCAGAGCCAGAGGGTGACCTCGGCCTCGTCGGTGTGGGCGTCGCGGATGTCGAGCTGGGCCGGGAACTTCTCCCAGAAGTCCCTGAGGCCGAAGGAGAACCCGCCGCTCGCGCCGCCGACGTAACCGAATCCGGAGGCCCGCCCGCCGCCGCCGGCCGCGATCCAGCCGTACCCCTTCTTCGTCCGCTTGCGCAGGGTGAAGCCGTCGGCGGAGAGCTGGGCGAGGGTGTAGTCGCCCCAGTGCGGGATGTACTGGAGGCGGGTGGTGACGCGCTGGTCCCAGGTGGCCGGGTCGGGCAGCTTCTGGCCCGCGTACTGGGCCGCCTGCACGGCCGCGCCCGGGTCGCGGCGCAGGCCGGTGATGCCCTGGACGGCCTCCCGCAGCAGGCCGGTCCCCTCACCGCCGATCCGGATGTGCCGGTCGTACGCCTCGTCGCGCATCGGCACGCTGAAGCGGACGCCGAGCCCGCGGATGAAGTCACCGCTCGCCCTGCCCGGCTCCTGGGTGCCGTCGTAGGTGATCGTGTGGACCATGCGGAAGGAGTCGGCGCCCGCGTAGAAGTAGAGCCGGATCGAGAACGGCAGCCAACTCCGGTTGCCCTTGCGGTGCTTGCCGTCGATGCGGACGACCGCGCGGACCGGTCCGTCCTGTTCGACGGTGACGGAGTCGATCGCTCCGTCGAAGCGCTCGGTCCTCACCGTCCCCTGGTCCTCGTCCTCGACCTCGGGCTGGCGGATGAGGACGAGTCTGCCGTTCCTGGCGATCTCCGTCGACCCTCGGGTGACCGACTTGATCAGGGTGGCGCCGTTCTTGCCGATCTTCACGGCGATCACGCCGGTGGACACGTCGATCGTGCCGCCGGTCCTGCCGACGGTGACCTTGCTGTCGGGCGCCGCCGGGTCGCCCGCCGCGAGGGTGAGCTTGCCGTTGCCCGAACCGACCGCGTGGGCCGTCCACTTGAGGGAGCCGTCCGGCCAGTAGGCGAGGGGCCAGGACTGGACCGGGACGTCCTTGCCGTCCTCGTCCGTGAGTGCGAAGGCCTGGTCCTCCCGGAACGTGCCCATCGGCCAGGGCACACCGACGGTCGAGCCGGGCGCGGCGCCGAGTCCGCCGTCCTCCAGCCAGTCGAGGGTCACCGGGTCCGCGTCGGCGGCCTCGGCTCCGGGCGCGGCCTGCGCCTGCTTCGTGCCCAGCGCCCAGCTGAACTGGGCGGCGGCACCGGCGACGGCGGCCGCCTTGAGAAGGGACCTGCGAGGGATGGGCGACATGGTCCGCCTTCCTTTCCGTGCGCGTGCAAGATGGTCAGGGGCATGACAGAGTAAGGTGCGGCGCCGGCCGGGCGCCGTCCCTGGTGCGGGGCCGGTCAGCGGCGGCGGCGGTGGCGCTCCTCCACCGCGACGGCCGCCGCCGCGACGGCACCCAGCGCGGGAACCGCCAGCGGCGCGATGAGCAGGGCGGAACAGACCAGCAGGACCACTCCCCCGACGAGCAGGAAGGATCCGCCGGGGTCGAGGACGGTACGGCGGCCGGCGGCCGCGAGCAGGCTGCGCCAGCGGTCGCCCGGCGTCCAGACGGCTGCCGCGCGCAGTCCCGCGACCGCCAGGCCGATCACCGCGAACAGGCCGACGGCCCCGACGAGCGGCCCGCCGGGCAGCCCGGCGCGCACGGCCCGGACATCCACCCAGGCGACGGCGAGCGCCACCCAGCCCGCCAGCCCGACGAGCCATCCGCCGGGCAGGGCGGCCCGGAAGTCGCCCACGAACTCCCGCCACCCGCCGCCGACCTGCCCGGTGCGGCGACGCAGATGCCGGGCACCGGCGGCGAAGGCGGCCGGCCAGGTGACGACGCCCAGCGAGGCGACGGCGATCCACACGCCGGTGAGCAGGCACTCGGCGAAGACGCCGAACCGGTCCGACAGGGGTGTGGGCTTCACGCGTACGTCGTCGGACACGGTCTCAGCCCTTCAGTCCGGAGGTCGCCATTCCGTCGATCAGGTAGCGCTGGAAGGCGAGGAAGAACAGCAGGACGGGAAGCAGCGCGACCAGGGACATGGCGATCATGCCGCCGTAGTTGGCGGCCACGCCGTCGGAGTCGCGGAACATCATCAGGCCCAGCGAGACCGTGTACTTGCCGGGCTCGTTGAGGTAGATCAGCGGGCCCATGAAGTCGTTCCAGGCGTTGATGAAGGTGAAGATCGCGCTGGTGATGAGGGCGGGCCGGCACAGGGGCAGCACGATGGACCAGTAGATGCGCAGGTGCCCGCAGCCGTCGAGCCGGGCCGCCTCGTCGAGCTCCCGCGGCAGGTTCCGCATGAACTGCACCATCAGGAAGACGAAGAAGGCCTCGGTGGCGAGGTACTTGCCGATCAGCAGCGGCGCGTAGGTGTTGATCCAGCCCAGCTTCTGGAACATCACGTACTGCGGGATCAGCAGCACGTGGTACGGCAGCAGCAGGGTGCCGATCATCAGGGAGAAGAGCAGGTTGCGGCCCGCGAACCGGATACGGGCGAACGCGTAGGCGGTGAGCGAGCAGGAGACGAGCACTCCTACGACGGCGCCCCCGGCGTAGAACAGGGAGTTCTGGAAGAACGTCCAGATGCTGACGTCGGCTATGCCGTCGGCGAGGCCCTTGAAGTTGGACAGGATCGGATGGGACGGGAGCAGCTGGAGGCTGTTGATGATGTCCTTGCTGGGCTTGAGGGACGCCCCGATCACCCAGACCACCGGGTAGAGGATGACCGCCAGGATCAGCAGGGCGCCGATGTGCCAGGCGAGGGATCCGGCCCGCTTGCGGCCGACCGCGTCCGTGACCTTGGTGGTGATCGCGCTCATCGGGCGTCCTCCTCGTAGTGCACCCACTTCTTCTGGGACCAGAAGAGGACGGCCGTCACCAGGGCGACGGCGAGCAGCAGCATCCAGGCCATTGCGGCGGCGAAGCCCATCTGGGCGTTCTTGAAGCCCTGCTCGTAGAGGTAGCAGGTGTAGACGAGCGTGGCGTCGGCCGGGCCGCACTGGGTGTTGGAGACGACGTACGCCGAGCCGAAGATCTGGAAGGAGTGGATGGTCTCCAGGAGCACGTTGAAGAACAGCACCGGGGAGATCATCGGCAGGGTGATGTTCCAGAACCTGCGCAGCGGCCCGGCGCCGTCCATCTCGGCCGCCTCGTACAGCTCCCTGGGCACCTGCTTCAGACCGGCCAGGAAGATGACCATGGGGGCGCCGAACTGCCACACCGTCAGCGCGACCAGGGAGTACAGCACCCAGTCGGCGTTGCCGACCCAGCCGCCGACGTGCCAGCCGAAGAAGGACTGGGTACGGTCCACCACCGCGCCGTCGGAGAACAGCGACCGCCAGACGAAACCGACCGAGACGCTCGCGCCGATCAGCGAGGGGGCGTAGAACGCGGCCCGGTAGAAGGCCTGGCCGCGCCGGCTCTGGGCGAGCAGCATCGCCACCCCGAGCGCCAGCAGCAGCTTCAGCGGGGTGCCGATGACCACGTACTTCGCGGTCACCTCCACCGACTTCTGCCAGCGGGGGTCGTCGAACATCCTGGTGAAGTTGTCGAACCCGACCCACTTCGGGGTGTTGAAGAGGTTGTAGTCGGTGAACGCGAAGTACAGGGAGGCGATCATCGGGCCCGCGGTCAGCAGCAGGAAGCCCGCGATCCACGGGGACATGAACAGGTAGCCGGCGAGGTTCTCGCGACGGCGGCCCGGCCGCCGCCCGGTGGGGGCGGCGGCGGCCGAACGCGTCCCGCGAGCCGCGGGCAGGGAGTCCTTGACGAGCGTCACGGCAGGTCCCATCAGGCCTGGAAGGCGGCCTCGGACTCGGTGAAGAACTGCTTCACCGCGTCCGCGACCTTGGTCTTGCCCTGTCCGAGGTCGCCGCCGATGCGCAGGAAGGCGGCCTCGATGGTGTCGGCACCGGAGGGGTGCGGGGTGATCGTGCCGAGCACGCCCGCCTTGGCGGTGTCGTCCTCGTACTGCGCGATCTCCTTGTTCACCGGGTCCGTCGGCTTGTACGCCGCGTACTGCTCGGTGCTCGCGAGGATGCCCCGGTCGTAGCCCATGATCTTGCCGACCTCGGGGTCGTGGACCATGAAGTCGATGAACTGGGCGGCTTCCTTCGGGTGCGCGGTGCGGGCCGAGGCACTGAGCATCAGGGAGGCCAGGTACTGCCCGGTGTGCTTGCCGTCCATGGTCGGGATCGGGGCCAGGCCGTAGGTGCTGCTGCCCTCCGCCGAGTAGCGGACGGTGAAGTTGTCCCAGGTGAACTCCGAGGCGCCGTGACCGGCGGAGAGGGAGGACTTGGGCGCGTCCTGCGCGACGACCTTCGGGTCGGTGACGATGCCGGCCTTGACGCGGTTGTAGCCGTCCGTCCACCACTCCGTCAGGTCGGACTTGTCGAAGCCGAGTCCGTCCGAGGTGTAGAAGGCCTTGCCGTTCTGGCGGAAGAAGTCGAAGACGTGTTCGCCGAGGGTCTCGGCGACCAGGTCGCTGCCCTCCATGAGGGTCAGGGCCTCGCCGAGGTTCTGCGGGAGGGGCTCGATGCCCATGGCACGGCGCTCGGCGTTGGAGAGGGCCCAGACGTCGTCCTCGGCGCCCGGCGGCAGCTCGTACCCCTCCTCGATGCCCTTCAGGCCGGCCGCCAGCAGGAGGGCGTAGGCCAGGTAGGGGTTCGCGCCGGAGTCGATGGAGCGGACCTCGACGCGCGCGGAGCCGGTCTTGCCGGGCTTGTACATCGGGACGCGGACCAGCGCGCTGCGGTTGTTGTGACCCCAGCAGATGTACGAGGGCGCCTCGCCGCCGGCGCCCGCCGTGCGCTCGGAGCCGCCCCAGATGCGCTTGTAGGAGTTCACCCACTGGTTGGTGACCGCGGAGATCTCGGCGGCGTGCCGCAGCAGGCCCGCGATGAAGGAGCGGCCCACCTTGGAGAGCTGGTACTCGGCGCCGGACTCGTAGAACGCGTTGCGGTCGCCCTCGAAGAGGGAGAGGTGGGTGTGCATGCCGGATCCGGGGTGCTCGGAGAACGGCTTCGGCATGAAGGTCGCCTGGACCCCCTGCTCCAGCGCCACCTGCTTCATGACCAGCCGGAACGTCATGATGTTGTCGGCCGTGGAGAGCGCGTCCGCGTAGCGCAGGTCGATCTCCTGCTGGCCCGGCGCGCCCTCGTGGTGGGAGAACTCCACCGAGATGCCCATCGACTCCAGCATGGTGATCGCCTGGCGGCGGAAGTCCATGCCGACGTTGGTCGGGGTGTGGTCGAAGTAGCCGGAGTTGTCGGCCGGGGTGGGCCGGGAGCCGTCCAGCGGGCGGTCCTTCAGCAGGAAGAACTCGATCTCGGGGTGGGTGTAGAAGGTGAAGCCGAGGTCGGAGGTGCGAGCCAGGGCGCGCTTGAGCACGTACCGTGGGTCCGCGAAGGACGGGGAGCCGTCCGGCATCAGGATGTCGCAGAACATGCGGGCCGTACCGGGGGTCTCCGCGCGCCACGGCAGGACCTGGAAGGTCGACGGATCCGGCTTCGCGATCATGTCGGACTCGTAGACCCGGGCGAAGCCCTCGATCGCGGACCCGTCGAAACCGATGCCCTCGTCGAAGGCCTGTTCAAGCTCGGCCGGGGCCACGGCGACGGACTTGAGGAAGCCCAGCACGTCCGTGAACCACAGGCGTACGAACCGGATGTCGCGCTCCTCCAAGGTCCGGAGCACGAACTCCTGCTGCTTGTCCATCTTCCGCTTCCCCATCCTTGCTGGTCAGGCCGCCTTGCTCCCGGTCCCACAGGAGGCGGTCGGGCACCCGGGCATCACACCACAACAGCATTTCATGCGCGTTGCCGACCTTGATCGCGTCGGCGTCCTCGGCCTGAACGGCTCTCGTACCGCAGGTGTACTGCACTCCCGCCCATCTTGCCTGCTCGCACCGACATCCGTAATGGCGGATTCGGATCGGGAGTGACCGACACCACGGTCCTTAAATTTGAATCCGAGATGCAAGTTTTAATAGCGTCGAGGCGTCGATCCGTTGGGCGAGCCACAAGGAGCCCCGATGCTGTCCGAGCCGTCAGCCGCCACCGTCCGCGCCACCCTCCCGGCCGTCGGCGCGGCCATCGGCGAGATCACCGAGCGTTTCTACGCCCGGCTCTTCGCCGCCCACCCCGAACTGCTGCGCGACCTCTTCAACCGCGGCAACCAGGCCGCCGGCACCCAGCGGCAGGCCCTCGCCGGCTCCATCGCCGCCTTCGCCACCCACCTGCTGGACCACCCGGACCGGCGCCCCGACGCCATGCTGGGCCGCATCGCCCACAAGCACACCTCCCTCGGGGTCGCCCCCGAGCAGTACCCGGTCGTCCACGAACACCTCTTCGCCGCCATCGTCGAGGTACTGGGCGAGGCCGTCACCCCCGAGGTCGCGGCCGCCTGGGGCGAGGTCTACTGGCTGATGGCCAACGCGCTGATCGCCATCGAGAAGCGGCTGTACGAGGAGAGCGAGGCCACCGGCTTGCGGCCCTGGGAGGTCGTCGAACGGGTCGCGGAGACGGCCGACGTGGTGACCTTCCGGGTGCGGCCCGCGGACGGCCGGGCGGTGCGCGGCTTCCGCGCCGGGCAGTACGTGTCCGTGGGCGTCATGCTCCCCGACGGCGCCCGCCAGATACGCCAGTACAGCCTCTCCGGCGCACCGGGCGCATCGGTCCGCCAGTTCAGCGTCAAGCGGGTGGCCGGCGACGGCGCGACGCCCGACGGCGAGGTCTCCCACCACCTGCACGCGCGCGTGCGCGAAGGGGACACCCTGGAGCTGTCGGAGCCGTACGGCGACCTCGTCCTCGGCGACACCGCAGGCCGTCCCCTCCTCCTCGCCTCCGCCGGCATCGGCGTCACCCCGATGGTGTCGATGCTCGCCGCGCTCGCGGCCGACGGCCACCTCGCCCCGGTCACCGTCGTGCACGGCGACCGCTCCCCCGCCGACCACGCCCTGCGCGCCGACCACACCGCGTACGCGGAGAAGCTGCCGGACACGGCCGTCCACTTCTTCTACGAGCGCGACGCCGAGCCGGGCACCCGAACCGGCCTGGTGGACCTCACCGACGTCGAGGTGGCACCCGGCACGCGCGCGTACCTGTGCGGGCCCCTCCCCTTCATGCGCGCGATCCGCGCCCAGCTGATCGAGAAGGGCGTGTCCCCGGCGGACATCCACTACGAGGTCTTCGGCCCGGACCTGTGGCTGGCAGCGGCCTGAGCGCCCCTCCAGGGGCGCTGGGGGCACCCCCGCAGGCGCCTAAGCCGCCCCCGGCCTCCTGGAAATGCCGAGCAGCAACGGCCCCGTCGGCTCCACCACCATGTCCGCCACCGTCACCGGGTCCAGGGCCGCGTAGAACGCCTCCTGGGCCCGGCGCAGCGCTCCCCGCAGGCGGCACCCGGAGTTCAGCGGACAGGGCGTCGCCCCCTCGCACTCCACCACCTCGCCGTCCCCCTCGAAGAGCCGCACCAGCGCCCCCACCGAGGCGCCCCGCCCCTTCTCGGTCAGCGTGAGCCCGCCGCCCCGGCCGCGGCGGGCGTCGACCAGTCCCAGGTGCTGGAGCTCGGCGACCACCTTCGCCGCGTGCGTGTACGGCACCTCCATGTCCCCGGCGACCTCACGGGTCGTGGGGCTGGACTCACCCGCGACGGCGAGCCGCATCAGGAGTCGCAGAGCCAGGTCGGTGGAGCGCAGCAGCCGCATACGGCCCAGCGTAGGTAATACGCATCCACCATTCAACTTATCGGTTTGCTGTCGGATCCCGGGACTTTCCGGCTCTTTCCTGTGCCCTGCCTACGACCGGCCCATCTCTCCCATTACGATCAGCGGGCCCCACCGTCCACGTCCCTTTCCCCCAGAAGGACACACCTCATGGGTTCCGCGAAGAACAAGGCCGGCAACGCCGAACGCAAGGCGCGCATAGAGCAGATGCGGCGCGCGGAGCAGGCGCGCGAGCGACGCAACCGGATCCTGACGATCGGCGCGAGCGTCGTGGTCGTGGTGGGTCTGGTCGTCGGCGGTGTGGTGCTCGTCCGCTCCCAGTCGGACAAGAGCGACAGCGCGAGCGACGCCAAGGGCGGGGACTCCGGGGACTCCGGGCACTTCGTCACGGGCAGCGACGGGGTGCGGACCTGGACGGGCAAGCTGTCCCGTACGCATGTCGCCGGGACCGTGAAGTACCCGATGCACCCGCCGGTCGGCGGCAACCACAACCCGGTGTGGCTCAACTGCAACGGCAACGTCTACACCAAGGCCGTCAAGGACGAGAACGCCGTGCACGCCCTGGAGCACGGCGCGGTCTGGGTGACGTACACCGACAAGGCGAGCAAGTCCGACGTGGACAAGCTGGCGGCGAAGGTGAAGCAGACCCCGTACTCGCTGATGAGCCCGTACGCCGACCAGACCTCGCCGATCGAACTGTCGGCGTGGGGACACCAGTTGAGCGTGAAGAGCGCGGACGACCCGAAGGTCGGCACGTTCTTCGAGACATACGTGCAGGGCAAGCAGACCCCGGAGCCGGGTGCCTCGTGCACGGGCGGGACGATGTGACGTGAAGAAGCACATCGGCTGGGTCGCCGGAACGACGGCGGCCGCGCTCGTCGCGGCCGGCGCCATCACGTACGCGGTCGCCGAGGACGGCGGCGGCTCCGGGCAGAGCGCGCCGAGCGCCGACGGGGCGGACGCGGGGTTCGCGCGGGACATGGCGGTCCATCACCAGCAGGCCGTGGAGATGTCGTACCTCGTCCGCGACCGCACGAAGAACACGGACGTACGGCGGCTCGCCTACGACATCGCGCAGACGCAGGCCAACCAGCGCGGCATGCTGCTGGGCTGGCTGGACCTGTGGGACCTGCCGAAGGTGTCGGCGAAACCGCCGATGTCCTGGATGGGCATGGGTGACATGCCCGAGCGCGGGGACGGTTCGCTGATGCCCGGCATGGCGACCGACGCGGAGCTGGCGAAGCTGGGGACGCTGAACGGCAGGCAGGCGGAGATCTTCTATCTCCAGCTGATGACGGACCACCACAAGGGCGGGATCCACATGGCCGAGGGCTGTGTGGCCAAGTGCACCGTCGAGGTGGAGAAGAACCTCGCCCAGGGCATGGTGGACGCGCAGCAGTCGGAACTGACCACGATGAAGCAGATGCTGAAGGAGCGCGGCGCGAAGCCGCGCGCCTGAACTGTCGTACAAGATGGGGGATTTGTCGACTTAACGGCACCGCAAGCGTTCAGCGACAATCGCAACCGATCTGTAATGTTCTGCACGCGGTCGAAAGGCGACCAAAAGCCCCTAATCAACTCCCACTTGGGACTTCCTTGGGATTCTCATTTCCCTGGCATGAACAGTTCATCGAAAGAGTGACGTCCACCGCGTGATCCATTCACGGGCCGTTCCGCCGCTGGCCTCCCGGTGATCACGCATGACCGACCACTCCATGCGACGAACCGCATAGCAGGGGGCAGTATGAGATCGAACCGTGCCAAGGTACGGGCCGGCGTGAGCTTGGCAGCGACACTGCCGATGATCGTCGGCGCGCTTGCACTCGGCATACCCGCGGCGCACGCCGCGGACAACCCGGCCCGTGACGCCCTCAAGGGCACCAAGCCCCTGTGGGCCACGGCCAAGGCGGACAAGGGCGCCACCTCGAACAGCGCACAGGTCAAGGCCCTTCGGGTCTACCTGGCCGGCCGGGACGCAAAGGGCCTCGCGGCGTACGCGCAGGCGGTGTCCGACCCCAGCTCGCCGCAGTACGGCAAGTACCTCAGCGCCAAGCAGGTGCAGGCCCGCTACGGTGCCACCAAGGCCCAGGTGCAGGCCGTCAAGTCCTGGCTGACCGGCTCCGGCCTGACGGTCACCGAGGTCACCCAGCACTACATCGGTGTCTCCGGCGACGTGTCCGCCGTCGAGCGTGCCTTCGCCACCCAGCTGCACAACTACGCCAAGGGCTCGAAGACGTACCACGCCCCGGCGAAGACCGCGTCGGTGCCGGCCGCCGTCAGCTCCGCCGTCCTGACCGTCACCGGCCTGGACAACGCGCCGCACAAGGCGACCCACGACGACACGCTGCCGCCTCCCGGCGCCGTGTTCAAGAACGCCGGGCCGTTCTCGTCGTACTACGGCTCGAACACCGCGAGCACCCTGCCGAGCGCGTACGGCAGCAAGATCCCGTACGCAATCAAGGGCTACACGGGCAAGCAGCTGCGGGCCGCCTACGGCGCCGGCAAGTACACCGGCAAGCACGTCCGCGTCGCCATCACCGACGCGTACGCCTCGCCGACCATCGCCTTCGACGCCGGCACCTACGCCAAGACCAACGGCGACGCCGCATGGAAGACGAGCCAGCTGCACCAGGCGCTGCCCCCGGCCTACACGAACACCGGCGCCGACGAGTGCGACGCCTCCGGCTGGTACGGCGAGGAGACCCTCGACGTCGAGGCCGTGCACGCGGTCGCGCCGGACGCCGACGTCACCTACGTGGGCGCCGCGTCCTGCATGGACAACGACCTGCTGGACGCCCTCAGCAAGGTCGTCGACAACCACCTGGCCGACATCGTCTCCAACTCCTGGGGCGACATCGAGGCCAACCAGACCCCTGACCTCGCGGCCGCCTACGACCAGGTCTTCCAGCTGGGCGCGGTGCAGGGCATCGGCTTCTACTTCTCCTCCGGTGACAACGGCGACGAGGTCGCCAACACCAAGACGAAGCAGGTCGACACCCCGGCCAACTCCGCCTGGGTGACGGCGGTCGGCGGTACCTCCCTCGCCGTGGGCAAGGGCGACAAGTACCTGTGGGAGACCGGCTGGGGCACCGAGAAGGCAGCGCTGTCGGCAGACGGCAAGAGCTGGACCAACTTCCCGGGCGCGTTCACCTCGGGCGCGGGCGGCGGCACCAGCAAGACGGTGAACGAGCCGTACTACCAGAAGGGCGTCGTCCCGGACTCCCTCGCGAAGGCCAACAGCAGCACCGGCAACCGCGTGGTCCCGGACATCGCGGCGATCGCCGACCCGAACACGGGCTTCCTGGTCGGTCAGACCCAGACCCAGGCGGACGGCACCGAGGCGTACAGCGAGTACCGCATCGGCGGCACCTCGCTGGCCGCGCCGACCATCGCCGCGGTCCAGGCGCTGGCGCAGGAGGCGAACGGCGGCAAGGCGCTCGGCTTCGCCAACCCGGCGATCTACGCCAAGTACGGGAAGGCGGGCGTCTTCCACGACGTCACCGACAACCCGACCGGCAACGGCCTCGCCGTCGCCCGCGTCGACTTCGCCAACGGCTACGACGCCACCAAGGGCCTGCTGACCTCGGTCCGCAGCCTCGGCAAGGACAGCTCCCTGTCCGCGGTGAAGGGCTACGACGACGTGACGGGCGTGGGCTCGCCGGCGGACGGCTACGTCCAGTCGTACCAGCCGAAGGCGCACCGCAAGCACTGACACGGTGACGCGGTGATCCGCTGAACGACGAAGGGGCGTGAGGTCCGCACGGACCTCACGCCCCAAAGCCGAGGGCGGCCACCCAAAAGGAAAAGCGGC